>NZ_JBYTAH010000005.1:13541-151945 GCF_058787975.1 Cupriavidus sp. FW305-26 | reverse complement strand
CAACGACAGCGGATTTACCCGAGTCGCAGCCTCGAACTTGCCGGTGATGTCGATGAACTTCCCGCCACTCAGGAGCGCCGTGATGCGAGTGGATCTGTCCTTGTCGAATCGGATGCGGCGAGCTTCGTGCCTGCCAGCCTGGGAAACCAGGAAGTTCAGGAACACGGACTTACCCGCACCGATTGGGCCAATGACGATCAGGTGGGCATTTCCACCGGGCTGGTGCAGGTCGACACGCTGCGCGGTGCGATGGCGGGTGGGCAGGCAGGTCAGCGGTGGCACTTCCTTGCCTGCCTTGTCCGAGAGCCAGTCGTTGCGCGAGGGGCCGGGCATGACCGATCGGACCGGGGCGAGGTCGGAAACCGCGGGCGTCTCGACGAACTGCAGTCGGCGCTGCTTGTCCCAGCGGCCGGGCAGGGTAGAGTTCCAGGCGGCCATCAGATTGGCTTTCTCGCGGATTGCCCCGAAGCCAGCGTTGGTGAGCGCCCCAACCACCTCGCTGACCGAGTCCTCGACGGCCGCCTCGGAATCACCGTAGACGATGATGGAGATGTTGGCAAAGCCGTGCTGCGTGTTCTTGGCCGTTAGCCGCTGGAGCGCTTTGCCAGCTTCCTTGGCCAGTTCCTCGCGGCCCTCGTCGTTCTCGGCCTCTTCCTTGGCGAAGTACTGCTTCAGGATGGAGCGGATGTTGAGCGCTGCCATCTTGTAGAAGCGCCTCACCTTTTCGATGTAGGCCGCAGCGCGAGCCGTGTCGAGGAATCGATACATGATGCAGACATCGAGCTCGGCGTCGAGCTGCATCAGGCTGTCCAGTGCCGCTTCCTGAAAGCTCATCCATTCCTTAACGGCGACGATTGCCGCGTACCGCTTGCCATGGGCGGACTCGAACAACAGGCGCTCGGCGCCGACGGTCACTTCGGATTCGGTCAGGTGGGTGTCGAGCAGCGTCACCGGGTAGCGAATGCGCCTCGGCGGAACGCTCGGATTGGCAGCCTGGTGCAGGGCGGCGTAGCTTTCCTGCATGACAAGGCGGCGCGTGCGCAGACGCGGCACGCCGCCGGTGAAGGCGTCGAGCATCGACTCGAAGCGACGCGCATCGGTCGAGATCTTCTCCAGATCAAAGGCAAAGGCGCTGCGCGCGAAGAGCGTGTCCTTCGTCGCCTCGAAGATCGCCGCGTAGATGGACTTGCCACCGACCGTCATGTGGAAACCGGCCTTGTCGAAGAACTTCGCGATGCCGCTCTCCGGCGTGTAAGCGAGTGCCAGCGAGTGGGCATTGTGGAAGTACTTGCCGGTCGTCATGTGCGCCCGGTTAAGGGCGTCCAGACGCTCGTCGGCCTGCGAGGCGAACTCTCCTTCAACGTAGTCGCGAGCGCGCCGATGGCTGATCTTCCACCACGCGGTAATCCGGTTGTCGAACGTACGGCATGCCTGGTCCAGCTGATTGCGCGCAGACGTGATGTCATTGCTGTCGGGGCTGTCGGCGTCCACACCCTGAAACGCGTAGGAAGCGAGTAGCGACCCATCCTTGTTGAGGACGAGTTCCGGCGTAATCGATGTCAGCCACGGCACCAACTCATAGAGGGGACGGCGCTTTAACTTCAGCATGGCAGGTCGCTGTCAAAGCCGTAGGGACGGCGAAAGAGGGTATGCAGCTTGCCGTGCCACGGGGTGGACTCGTACAGATCGCCGTAATGGTTATAGACGTTCAGAATTTGGTTCCACCATGGATCCCGGGTCGTGAGCCAGCGCAAGAGCGCATGAAACGCCATGCCCATCAGCACCACCGCGACGGGGATCTTCCAGCCGCTGCGGAACGTCACGTACACCAGCAGAGCGACCACCGTGCCGTTGGCGATGGCCAGTCCGCGCACGGCCCCGCCGATTTGGCGAGGGCGGGATAGCCCAATGCTGACGTGGTGTTCGCGCATATCAGAATCCGGAGCACTGGGCAGCAACGCCGAGCGTCTTCATGATCGCCGGGGCTGCAGCGGCAAGACCGATACCGATACAGATCACCGAGACGAACTTCATGATGGTCGACTCGGAGTTGGCGATACCGATAGCGCCCAGGACGATCAGGATCAGACCGGCGACAAAGAGGTACTTCGTGTTGATGAACGTGGCGATGCCGCAGATGAATTCGCCGAGGTTGCCGAGGAACCCGTAGTCGGCCGCGACGGCGGATGTGGCCACGCTCAGCATGCCGACCAGGACCAGCATCGACGGGGCGTACTTGCGCGCCGTCTTGGCGGCACATTGAACAAACGGGGAAGACATTGGAGAGACTCCTTGGTTTAGAAAACGCGTTCGATGTCGTAGTCGTTGTTGCGGAAGCCCTTGATCTCGATGATTTCCGAGACGTGCCGCATTTCGCCGGTGCGGCGCATATGCACCACGTAGTTAAAGCACTCAGCGATGAGCTTGCGCATGTCATCCAGTTCCCAACGAGAGCCTGGCGGGATGCCAAGCATCGCCAGGCTTTCCATGCGGGAGAGGGCCGAGCGGGCGTTGTTCGCGTGTAGCGACGCCATGCCGCCGTCGTGACCCGTGTTCAGCGCTTGCAGCAGGTCGAACGCCTCCCCGCCGCGGACTTCGCCAACGAGGATGCGGTCGGGGCGGAATCGCAGGGCGAGCGCGACCAGCTGTTGGGTGGTCACGTTCTTGTCGGTGTTGGAGAGCAGGCGGACCGTATTGGGTACCCGCGTTTTGAGTTCCATCGTGTCCTCGATGGTCAGGACACGCTCGCCGTCGGGAATGTTCTCGACCAGTGCGTTCAAGAATGTGGTCTTGCCGGAAGATGTGCCGCCGGCGACTAGGATGTTCTTCCGCTGCAGGACAAGCTCAATGAGGGCATCCTTGAGCGCTTCATCTTCGACAGAGCCCGTGAATATGGGCTGATCGGTGTGTTTGCTGCAGGCGTGCCGGGACGAGAAGGCCCCCGCCTTCACATAGTCGCTAAGAGAGAGATTGGTCTCGCGGTGCCGGCGGATGCTCAGCGCATGGCCGTCAATGGCTGTGGGCTGCATGACGGCGGCGATCCGAAGCCCTTTGTGGCCCGCATTGATGATGCCTTGTGCGGTGCCCCGCACCGCAGACTTCTGCACCGAGGAAGCCAGGGAGCGAACAGCACCTTCCAACTTTGCGGGCTCGATCCTCACGTCCAATCGCGTCATCTCGCCGCGCCGCTCCACCCAGATGCTGTCGTGCCTGTTGACCATGACCTCGGCCACATCGGACGCATCGATGTAGGCGCGTATTGGCGCGAGCGATTCAAAGAACATCGCGACCGCGCTTTCTTCGAGCTGGCTGAGCTGCAGGACCGGGTGGTTGGTAGCGGAGGATTCCATGCCCGCTATTGTTGGCGGGCGATGAATTCTGTGGCGCGTGGAAAGCCATACGATTTTTGCTAGCTTTCTACGGTTCTCCGGTGAGCACGGCCCTGTTCTGAGCCAACGCGTGGTCTGTGGTGTGAGGGAAAAGTCTGAGCATGCTCATGCTGTTTTCCCGGAAAGGCTTATCAAAACCACCGGCTTTCCGGGCAATCCTCGGTCGGAACGGTGCGATATAGAGGAACGACGAGGCAGGTATCGAACGAAGCTGCTTGCCGTCTGGCAAAGTCCGCCACGGAAACCGGGCGTCGCTACAGCGCCAGGGGCACGCTCGAGCGCCCTGCGTGGTCTGGCTAGAAGGCGGAGATTCTCGGAAAGCCGCGCAAAATCACATGGCTTTCTGCGACCTGGAGGGTCCACTTCACTGCTTAAATTGGCGGCATCCCAAAGGACTGCCGCAGCATGCGCTTCTTCCGCAAAAATTCCGACAATGCCAAGCCCCTCGCCGTTGCGCCAGGGATGTATGGCAATGAAAGCCCCGAGCAGCTGATCTTCGATCGCACCACGAGAATTTCCGTGGAGCGCAACCATTGGAAGGTCACAACCCTCGGCCTGGGCTGCATTGCGTTGGCGGCGATCATGACGCGTGAACCGCCGCCTTCGGTCGTGAAGGCTGTAGGCGTGTCGGCGGATGCGAGCGGCAAGCCGATCGTGCGTGAGCTTGAGGCGTTCCAGCCGGAAGGCATTCAGTTGCAATGGGCCCTCAAGGATCTCGTGACGCGCTGGTTCACCATCGAACCGATCCTGACAACCCAGGTAGAGGACTCACGGATGGCGCGCAACCTGCGTTCTGTCCGCGAACAGATGATCGGATCCTCTCGCAAGCAGTTCGAGGATTGGGTGGCAGAGGATGAGCCGTTTCGGCAAGTCAGTGCGTCGGCAACCCTTGTCCGCGAAGTCAAGGTAACCAATGTGGCCGTCCTGCCCGACAGTACCGTCGCGGTGGAATTCATTACCACCACGACGGAGGACGGCTACAAGCCGCGCAAGATGCGGTACGCGATGACGTTCCGCTACCAGGTAAAACCGCCGACGAGCGACGCCGTGCTTGGCACCAATCCATTCGGTGTCCATCCCGTTTTCTTCAGCCTCCAGAAATCGCCGGCATGAGGCCGGGTCTACGCTCATGGATATCCGCAAGTCATCTCCGCTGAGTTCCCTGGTTGCCGCCGCTGTGATGGCGCTGACACTTGCCATACCGGACGCGCACGCTGCCGATAAGCCGGCGCGTCGGGTCAACGCCGGCGTCGCAGGCCTTGGCATCGGCGATATTAGCGACGCCATGAACCCGGCCAACCCCTTTAACGGCGGCGTGGAGCCGATCGCGCTGCCGGGTGACTCCCGTCTCGTTGTCTTTACCTACAACCGCGATCAGATCTTTCGTGTGCTGAGCGCGCCGCTCAAGATGACGACGATCGAGTTCCCCGAGGACGAGCAGATCGTCGGCGAGCCGGCATGGGGCGAGAGCGTCCGTTGGGATTACGAAACTGATGGCCTGAACCATCTGTATGTGAAGCCGCAGGCGTCTGGCCTGGTGAATACGCTGTCCGTCAACACCAACAAGCGCAGCTACGAGTTCACGCTTGTGTCGTCGCCGCTGGGAGGCATCTTCTACCAAAAGGTGCGATTTCGTATCCCCACTTCGTTTGCAGCCAAAGTCAAGGCGCGCGGTGACGGGAGAGGCGAGCAGGCCGATGGCAGGGCCGACTTGGGGCTTCGCAATCCGGACGCCGTCGCCGTGGCACCGGAGCAGCTGAATTTCGAGTATTCCATCTCGGGCAGCGCCAGCTTCAAGCCGGAGACTGCCTTTGACGATGGCAAGGCGGTGTGGTTACGCATACCTAAGGGCGCGGACTGGCCGGTGCCGCTTGCCAAGGACGGCAGCGACTACGTGGTCGTGAACTTCATTCGCCGTGGTGACTTCTTGGTCGTACAGCGGCTGGCGGAAGCCATCGCGCTGCGCTCCGGAAGCGAGGAAGTCAAGATCGAGCGCGGTCGCCGGCGCGTCCTGGAGCTGTTCTGATGCGCGATCGCAAATCGTCCACCGGTGTCTCCGATGTGACGGATGCGCAGGAGCGCGCTGTCAAGGGGAAGCTGCCGCGCAACATCGTCACGGCGCTGGGCGTGATCGTCGCCGTGCTGGTGGGCGGGCTCGGATATTACTTCCAGTCGGTCAGTGAAGAGCAGTCCGATGCCAAGGCGGAGCAGGACCGTGCGGAGCAGCTGCGTCAACGCTCCAGCAGCGGCGACAACGGGCAGACGCTCGACGCCACGATCCGTGAGCAGGCCGAGAGGGCACGTGCTGAAGCGGAGCGGCAACGCGCATTGGCGCAGAAGCCGGACACTGGCAATACGCCGGTGATGACGGCGAAAGATCTTGTTGGCACGACCAAAACTGCAGCCGATGTAAAAAAGAACGAGGAAGACGACATCTTCACGTCCTCGATCTACAAGAAGGGCATGCGCAAGTCCCAGATTGGGCAGGCCAAGATGCCGGCCGGACTTGCTGATCTGACTGATCCCGCGCAGATGCGGGCGCTGCAGCAAGCCGCGGTGGCCCGTGCCAACACGGCCAACGGCATGCCGGAGGCTCCGGAACCAGCCGTCTCGCCGGACAAGCAGTTTCTCCGCGAAGCAGGTGCCATGACAACCTTGCGCACCGGCTTTGACGGCAAGCTCCCGAAGTGCACGCTGAGCCGAGGCTTTGTCATCCCGGCAACGTTCGCGGGCGGCCTCAACTCGGACAAGCCCGGCGAATTCCGCGCAACCGTCTCGCAGGACGTCTACGACACGGTGAATGGCCGGTGCAAGGTGATCCCGGCCGGCAGCACCCTCGTAGGCACCTACAGCGCCGAGGTCGCGGTCGGCCAGGAGCGAATCCTTGCCGCGTTCGTCCGTATGCAGCTGCCCAATGGGAAGACAGTACCTCTCATGAGCATGCAAGGGGCGGACCCGAACGGGTACTCCGGCATCAGTGGAGACGTCAACAACCATTTCTGGAAGATCTTCAGTGGTGCACTGGTGATTGGTCTGCTTCAGCAGCGCTTTAATGACAGCAATACAGCCACCACCGTGGGACCGTCTGGTCTGACGACGTATGGAAATGCAGCCGGCCAGATTGCCGCTCAAACTGCTTCGACCATTCTGAACCGCAACCAGAGCATTCGGCCGACGATCACGACCGAGCCGGGCCAGAAGATGATGGTGCAGGTCAAGCACGACATGGTGCTGGAGGCATATCGTGACTAAGACGATGATTGCCCTGACCACGCTGGTACTGGCCGGCGCGGCGCAGGCCGCAACGATTCAGGCTGTGATCAGCCCGAATGCCGTGGTAGTGCATGCCGATGGGAAAGACCGGCTGCACACAATCGCTGGAAAGCCGGTCCTGTATTGCGGCCTCGACGCGTTCCTCGGTTGGTCGGCGAGGCTGGTTGGCGCATCGATCGAACCCGGGGCCGAGGACGGTCCAGTCGTCCAACTCGACGGGAAGACTGTGCCGGTCGCAGTCCTCCTCGCACGCGAAGGCTGGCTGCGCCCGCCTGTCCTCACCGAAGCAGCGCAAGTAGCGCTCGCGGAGCGCCGTGGCGGGTGGGCCTGTTCGCCGAAGACCGAGCCCTTCGCTCAGATGGGCCAACGCTTGGATCCCAAGATCACGGCCGGCATCGCGATGAATGAATCGGCATACCGCGGCCGCCCTTGGCCGTGGACCTTGAACGTCGCGGGGCGCGGTATGTTCTTCGCCACGCGCGAGGAAGCCTACGCGGCCATCAACCGTCTGCTGGCCAACCAGCGCTGCGATTTCGATGTCGGTCTCATGCAGGTGAACTGGTGCTATCACGGCAAGCGCTTCTCGTCGCCTTGGGAAGCGCTCGCACCGGCGACCAATATCCGCGTAGCGGAGGACATCCTGACCGAAAACCTGCGGCGCAGCGGCTCCCCGATGAAGGCCGTGGCGTGGTACCACAGCGCCAATCCGGAGCGCGGTGGCCCGTACTTCGCTCGTTTCATGAATCACGTCGCCCAATTCCGATGATCAGGTCGCTTTTTTTCTCCGCGCTGGTGTTGACGGCGAGCGCTCACGCTGCGACCGATACCGAGCCACTGGATTTCGATTACCAGGTCGTTGCACGGGCTGCCGATCGGCCGGCCCTCCTCTTCAATGACGGGCTCTCGACGTATATCCAGCCGCGGCCGGGCCAATTGGTGCAGGCTGACGGTGCCCTGCAGAACGGGCCGTACTGGGTGGTCGATGGTGTTCCCGATGTGGTGCGCTATTCGGCCAACGGCCAACCGGTCGTCGCGCGTTGGAAGCGATCCAACGGCTTCACGTCCGAGCCGGCCAATCCGTTGGGCGATCTGCCACGCGCGGCGATTTCGGGCAGGCTGGCCTTGATCGGCAGCTATGCGAGTTTGCCACTGGTGCGCGCAGGACGGTCGTCCCTGCCTCTGGCGCAGATGGTCAAGTCGATCGCGCCGGCCGGCTGGACCGGAACGGCGGATAAGAACATTCCACTGACCGAAGACGTTTCGATTGCCCTGCATGGGGGCGAGAACTGGCTCCAGGCGCTCGCGCGGGTTCTCGATCGCCGCAATCTTTACGCGGAAGTGGACTTCACTCGCCGCAACATCGCATTGCGGGTGGCGCCGCCGAAGAGCTTCTCGGTGGTGGGTGACGCGTCGCCGACGGGGTCGGGTGGGCTGGTGCAAGCCTCCGCGACAGCAGCCGACACGGTACCCGGCGGCGCAACGGATACCGCAGCGGCGGTGTCGGCAGCCGGCTCGCCATTGCCGGAGGGCCCAACCCTGGCTTCGGCCTTCGGTGCCGTGGCAATTCGTGACAACAAGCAGGGTCGCATCGAGATTCGGTTCGAGCAGGAGCCCAAGGATCTGGTGTTGCGCGACCCGTCAGATAGCAAGATCTGGACGAAGTGGGACGAGGCCCAGCGCGTGCTGTCCTTTGCCACCGTCGACCGGTTCACGGCCATAGCCAACGGAAAGTCCGTGAATGTGCAGCGCGTGCCGGAGATCGACTACGTCTTTCCGCGAGAGAACGGTGCCGGGTTGGAGATGGCGTTTGAAAAAGACGGCGCGACCTACCTGAGCTTCGTCAAGTCGATGGTCAGCGTATCGGTCTTCGGCGATGACCACCAGCGCAACGGTGAGCAAAAGGACCGCTACTACAAGTTCAACGGCGTTGCGGCGCGATTGACGGTGATCGCCGACGGCAACGTGGTCTACGTGGATCGCGTGCCGCAAGTGCGGTTCAAAGAGCAACCCGGAAAGGTGGCGCTGTGATGATCCGCAAGATCGGAGCGCTGGTCGTCGCTTCCCTGCTGGCTGGGTCGGCCTATGCCGACTGCCTGGATGATGCCGCTGTGTTCCATGGGGTGAGTCAGCTCTTGCTGCGGAGCATCGCCATGCAGGAATCCGGCATGCGGCCATGGGTGACCAACCGGAATGCCAACGGCTCCGAAGACATTGGGCTCATGCAGATCAACTCGATTCACTTACCGCGGCTGGGCAAGTACGGCATTACGCGCGCTCACCTCTTCGATGGCTGCGTGAATGCCTACGTCGGCGCCTGGATTCTGCGCGAGAACATCCAGCGCTTCGGCCCTACATGGAAGGCCGTGGGCGCCTACAACGCCGCGTCGCCCGACAAGCAGCTGCGTTACGCCAATCAGATCCATGTCCGGTGGCAGGCGCTGCAGCGCGCCACATTGCGGTAGTTCCTTCAGTTCATTCGAAAGCAAAGCTATGCGCCAATCCAACCGAACCATCCGCCTCGCCGGGACGATCGCCTCGCTGGTGGCCGGGCTGTGCGTCACGCCGGCCGCCAACGCTTCCAAGGCGCCCGGCGCGAACGCAGCACAACAACTGTCGAGCGACGGGTGGCAGTCATTGCAGTCCGGTCGCACGGGCAAGGCCACTGGCGGGGAGGCGGCATTACTCGCCGCGGTGTCGCCCGCCCGGACCACCATCACCGGCAGCGCCGTGCTGGGCTCCGGTGACCCGCCGCCCGCTGCGGTTGCAGCAGCGCTGGCGCCGCAAGAGTTCAGGCTCGTCAAAGGCGAGCCTCTGCAACAGCAGCTTCAAGGCTGGGCTGCCCGGGCGGGCTGGACGGTGGCATGGAATGTCCCGGACGGATGGATCGTGCCGGGCGATAAAGCTTACGGCAATGACTTTGAGGTTGCCGTCAAGCGCGTCGTTGAAGAACTCGCCAGCAATGGTGCGGACGTGGTCGGCGACAGCTGGCGCGGCAACCGCACGGTGATCATCAGCCAGAACGGAACGGTGCAATGAAGATGCGAAGCAAACGCTTTACGGCGACTGCCGTGGCAGCGGCCACGTTGATGTCCGGCTGCGGCGTGATCGAAACCCGCAATGTACAGAATGCGATTGGCGCCGAGGCCAACGCACACTATGCCGATGCGCCGCGCAGCCGGCCGGTGTTCCGTGTGCATGAGGGCGCATGGCTGATGGGCGAGAAAGTCCGCGCAAGCAAGCCACAACCGGATATCTACAGCAAACATGTGGTGTTCAAAGGCAGCATCGGCTCGCTGACCGAGGCGGCCAACTGGATCGCGCAGAGCGTCGGTGTACGCGCCACCGTGGACGCATCTGCGCTGGCCGTCAGCCCGCCTTCGGTACAGGCGGCAGCCGGGACGCGGCCGGGCGGGCCTATCCCGATGGGTGGGGCGCCGCGTTCGGTGGACCTCAGTGCGCCGCTGGGCGGCAGCGCGTCGGCTTCGGTGAATGGCGCAAGCCTGGCGTCGGCATTGCCGCTGACCCTGCGCTATGAGGGCAGTTTCAAAGGCTTCCTGGATGCGATCGAGGCGCATTTTGGCGCGTGGTCTCGCTACAACGACGGCACCGTGGCCTTCTTCAGGACAGAGACCCGTACCTACATGCTTCCGAGCCTGGCGGACTCCTCAGCCATGAATGGGTCGATCACGACGTCGGACAGCAGCTCCGGGGGTATCTCCGGCGCCAGCAGCAATGGCAGCGGCGCTGGCGGCAGCAGCGGGGGAAGGAGCGGTCAGTCGATGACCTCGTCGGTCGAAATGAAACCCTGGGAAACCCTCCAGCAAACGGCGAAGGCGGTTGCCGGCGCGAGCGCCGAGGTCGTTGTCGACAAGAACCTGGGCACCTTGACGGTCACTGGCGACCCGGTGCAGTGCGATCGCGTCGAGCAATTTGTGAAGAGCCTGGCGGCCATGTACGGCAAGCAGGTGGCCATCGATGTGCAGGTCTACGAAGTCCGCGTGACGCGCGAGGACAACTACGGCTTGAACCTCTCGCTGGCTTACCAAAGCTCCAGCGGCCATACCGGCGTTTCCTTCAGCTCACCCAGCACGCCGACCATCTCCGGTAGCGCGTCGCCCATGAACCTTGGCGCAACGATCATGAGCGGCCCGTTGGCGGGTAGCAAGGCGGTCGTGCAGGCACTTTCCAGCCTCGGCAACGTCTCGCAGGTGGTGTCGCGCTCGGGCGTCACCCAGAACGGCAAGGTGCTGGCCCTGCAGACGGCAACCCTGCAGGACTACGTGCCACAGTCGCAGACGACGTTGGCGGCGAATGTCGGCTCCACCAGTTCCATCCAGACCGGCACCGTGACCTATGGTTTTACCAGTGCGTTCCTGCCCAAGGTCGTCGATGGCCGGATCCTGATGAACTTCGACATGACGTTGTCGGATCTGCTGCCGCTGCAGCGATTCAACGCAGGTGGCGACGCGAATCAGACGAGCGTGCAGTTGCGCACCATGCCGACCAATCGTTTCGCGCAGTCGGTAAGTCTCAAGCCTGGCGAATCCCTGGTGCTGACAGGCCTGCGCAACCAGAAGGCAGCGACGACCAACAACGGAATCGGTGAGCCATGGATGGCTGCGCTGGGTGGCGGTGTCGGCGCCACCAAGGGAGACACGGTCATCGCAATCGTAATCTCGGCCCGCCTGCTGTAACACAGAGACAACACCATGCAGAAACGCGCATTGAATCTTCGTTGGGCTGCGGCCGCCCTGACCATCGCCGCTGTTTGTCTGTCGGCTACCGCCGCTACCACCGCGGGGTTGGCCTCGCCCAATCCGGCCGCCGCTGCGATTGCCTCAGTTGGGGCAGGCCCGGTGACATCTCAGTCCAGTCCGACGGCGCAAGCGGTCACGGACACCACTGCAGTGAAGGCGGCGGCGTCGCCCACCACTGCCGGCGCGCCGGTCGAAGCCGCCCAGCCGTCTCGGCACACGGATGCGCCGGAACTCGCCGCGCTGCAGTCTCAGCTCGCACTGTGGAAGGCCCGTGCGGAAATCGCCAAATACAAGGCGGAAGTGAAACGGTCGGAGGAGTCGATGACGGCCGCGCCCGCGGGGGCGCCGCAGCCAGGCGGAGCACCGTCGATCTCGCTGACCGGTCCGATGCCGACGGGTGGGACCATCGAACGCAGTCCAAGGGTGTCCTCGGATGGGACGCGCCTCGTGTCGCTGCGTGCCTTCGATGGCCGCTACAACGCCATTCTCGATGTCGGCGGGCGTGCCGTGCCGGTCCAGGCCGGTGACACGCTGGACGGCGGCTGGAAGGTGGTGGGCATCGATGACGCCGGCGTGAAGCTTGCCAACGGCAAGCGTGTGCGCACGCTGAGGCCCTGAGCCATGGCCGAGATCCTGTCATTCCCCGGGCTAAAGGGCGGCTTTGCGATTGGCTTGTCGTGGCTGCACGAGGAGGCGCAGCCGAGTAAAGGCGCCTTGCGTGCAAGCGCGCTGGAGCTTGGCCGGAATGTTCGTTGGGGCGTGGTCCATGAAAGCGCCGAAGGTGCCGTGCAGAGTGGCTTTTGCGAACCGATCACCGGGGCGAAGCCGGCTGGATTGAAGCCGCTCGCCGCCATTGTGGCGAGTCAGCATCGTCAGCCATGGATGGGCCTCTTTCACCTGCAAGGCAGCCGTTACTGGTATGTGGCGGTCAGGCAAGGCCACGCGGTCATCTCCGGCGGTGATCGGGTCGGCACGCTGGAAGAGTTGACGGCAGTCCGCGCGCACCATCGGGCGCTGGGCGAATGGACGGAGGTAGAGGGAACGCTGCGCGACCTGGCGGCGATGGCGCGCACGTCGAAGGGCGTGTCGGCTATGCGGGACGTCCTGACGGGGCCATGGAAGTCGACGGCTTATGTCGCGGCCGCGATGGTGGGGACCGCCTCCCTCGCCGGGGGCGGGTGGTATTGGTACGACCAACAGCAGGAGGCGGAGCGCGAAGCCCAGTTGATGCGTCAACGCGCAATCGCCGCCGCACAGCGCGCCAATGAGGCCGCCCGGCAACGGGTGTTGCCTTGGGTGGAAGAGGCCGCGCCGGCGGCCTTCCTTCAGGCATGCCGTCGAGCGTGGGACAGCCAAGCGCTCGCGGAGGCTGGTTGGACGCTCGCCGGATGGCACTGCAAGCCAGCCACCTCGACGACCCTGACGATCGAGACGAACTGGAAGCGGGATGGCGGAGTTGCCGCCAATGCCCCGGGCGTGCTCACGTCGGACGGGAACCAGGCGAATGCCTCGTCCAATGCCCCGGCCGCCTTCCTGCCTTCCGCTTCGGCGGTCAATTCCGTTGCGCAGGCTCAGCGGTCAATGTGGACCTACGCGCACGGCAATGGCGTGGGCTTGCAGCTGACCACGCCGCCGGCGCTGCTTCCGTCAAACGGCAATGCACCGGTTGACCCGTGGCTGGCGATGACTGCGGAGATCGCGTTCGGCGCGCCGCCCTGGCTGGGCGCTGGCGCCGGCCTCGATGCCGTGCCTGGCTTGCGGCTCACGGAAGTCAGCTACGACGCAGCCGCTCAGACATGGAAGGGAACCGGGAAGCTGTACGCAATGCGGGACGGCGCGTCGCCGCCCTTGGCAGCCCACCACAACATCGGGAACTCACGATGATCGGGACCATTTCGCGCCTGTGGCGCAATCCAAGCCGAAATTCGGAACGAGGCGCTGCGTTGGCCATGCGCGCCGAGCCGTCTGTAAAGTCCGCCGTGCTGACATTGCCGGCGCCACCGGAGGTGCTGGCACCCCATGTCCTCTATCCGAAGACGCTTCCGGCCACCTTCGACCGGGTTGCCTGCAACATGAACCGCCTGACGGCAGGGCAGGCAGAGGCTCTGCGTCAGCGTGCATCCGAGAGCGCTCTATATGTGGAGGATCTCGCCGAGGAGTTCGACCTCACCAAAGACGAAGTGCAGCAGGTGCTGACGGTGCACGGTTGCGACATCTACGTGGATGCGCGGCACTTTGGTACCCCTCGCTTTCTTACTTGGGAGGCCAAGCTGCGGCGCAGCGGTGCCGCGCCGCAAGTCCGAAAGGTGTCCGCGCAAGAACTGTCAGTCCTGCGGCAGCAGCGCGGTACCGGCCAGTTGCAGGACGCAGACCTGCATACGTTGAGCCTGGCGCGCCGACTGATTGCCGATTGCGCCCTGCTGGTCGCCTCGGACATCCATATCCTGGTCCGTGAGCACCATACTGAGATTCAAGTACGGGTCAAAGGGGATCTGCGCACGATATCGGCTCTGTCCATGCGCAGGGAAGAGGGGGAACGCCTAATCCGGGCGATGTATACGGGCTTGGCCACCGTCAAGGCCGCCACCTATAACCCGCTAGACGTCCAGGATGCGCAGATTGCGGGTGATGCGCTGCCCGGCACAGGCCTTTCCAGTGTGCGGATCGTCCGCGGGCCGGCCTATCCGGTGGAGAGCGGCGGCAGCTTTCTCGTGGCGCGTCTGCAATACCGGGAGCATGACCAGGGGAGCAAGAAGGCAGAAGCCTTCGAGGCGGCGAAGCGATTGGACCTTCGCATGCCGGATAGTCCCATGGGGGACTTCAAGCTCGGCGAGATGGGATATACGCCCTTGCAGGTGGAACTGATCTCGCAGCTACTTCGTCGGCCCATGGGAGTGGTCATCGTGACGGGTCCGACCGGTAGCGGCAAGACGACGACGCTATTCGAGTGCACACGCCATCAGGCCCGGCTGTTCCCCCAGAAGCGGCTGATCACGATCGAGAACCCGACCGAGTACCCGATGGACTGGGCGGTCCAGCTTGTCACGGAAAGCGAGCGCTTCCCGGAGATGCTGCGCATGACACTGCGTATGGACCCGGATGCCGTACTGCTGGGCGAGATCCGGGGCGTCGAAGAAGCCATCGCAACGCTGCAGGCCGCAGCCACTGGTCACCTGGTGCTGACCACCCTGCACGTGACTGACCCGTTCGAAACCTTCTTGCGGCTTGTCATGCTGGACCACGTGCGTCTGGCAATGGAGGTGATCTGCAATCACAACCAGGTCATCGGTCTGATTGCGCAGCGGATCGTCCCGTTGCTGTGCTCGGAATGCTGCGTACCTATTGAGAGTGCGGCTGAGCCGTTGCCTGACTACATGATGCGGGCGATGCGCTCATGGGGGGATTTGTCTGGGGTCCGCGTTCGCGGCGCTGGCTGCGAACACTGCCATGGTGAAGGCATTGTCGGCCAGCAGGCAGTCGCAGAGGTCGTCTTGACCAGCGAGGCGCTGATGCAGGACTGTATCAACCACGGGGTGTTGGCGGCGAGGCGCAACCACAGGGCGCGGCCCGGCTCGGACAAGCCGATGATCGCTCACGCCATGGACCTTGTCTTGGCCGGCAAGCTTGATCCGGTTGACGCCGAGCGCAATGTCGACGCGATTCCGATGCGGGAGGAAGTGTGAACGGATTGTCTTGGGGAATGCGACGACGCCTGTATCAACAGGCGTCCAGTCAGTTGGAGAACGGGCTGACCCTCGCCCAGATTCTGGAGGATTTCCGCGAGCGGCAAGCCCGGCGCGGCCGAAAGCGCGCGGCAGAGGCGGCTCACGAGGTGGGTCGCCAGGTACGCGACGGCAAGACACTGATGGCGGCAATGGGGGCAAGCCTGAGCGATCTCGAGCGCAGCGTGCTGGACGCGGGCGAGAAGGCGGGGCAACTGCCCGAAGCGATGCGGCTTGTACTGGACGTTCGGGACTTGACGACACGTCTCCGCCAAAAGCTGCAAGCGAGCTTCTTCGCGCCAACGGTGTATCTCGTAACGCTCTACGTGGTTTTGTTGCTGATCGGTGGCTACATCGTCCCGCAGTTCCTTGACATACTGCCGCTCGAAAAATGGACCGACTGGGCCTACGCGATGTACTGGATGGGGCAGCTGGCGGTGGGGTGGCCGGCGCCAGTGATTTTCGGCGGGCTAGGTGCCTATGCTGCTTGGAGTTGGTGGGCGCTGTCTCGATGGACCGGGCCTGGCAGGCGAGTCTGTGACCAGCACGTGTTCCCATTCACGGCGTACCGGGAGATCACCGGCTTCACCTGGCTGATGTCATTCGTCGCGCTGTTGCGGGCGAACGTACCTGACATCGTTGCGCTGGAGGGACAGATTGGCTCGGCTTCGCCCTGGTTGGCGTCAAGGCTGCGGCCGATCCGTCTGGGGCTGGCTGATGGACTGGATCTGGCGGAAGCCATGCGTCAGACCGGCAATGGGTTCCCGTCCTTGGATCTGATCGATGAGATTGGCGCGTATGCGGGCTTTGATGACTTTACCGAGAAGATCACCGTGGCTGTTCGCCAGAACGCCGAGGTCATCGAGCGGCAGCTGCTCGCCAAAGGGATGGTGATGTCGGCGATCTTCACCGGGTTGATGTTCCTCGCCTTCGTGGTGCTGCAGCTCGGCTCCAACTCCCTCTCGGCGATCCTCACGTCCTCGATGGGACAGTTCTAACAATCGGCGTATTTCAAACTAAAAAGGGGTATCGAATGGATGGAATTCTTGGGCGCATCGTCGCGATTGTCTTGGGCCTGCTCGCACTGGTTGGCATCGCCTATGCGGGGTACAACGGCTTCCAGAGCCATAAGGCCGGCGTGGTCGCGACCAACATCACGCAGCTGATCACGAACGCGCGTGCCGGGTTCTCGCAGGGGAACAACGGCTATACCAACTTCACCACAGCGAACATCGCGGCCATGATCGCGGGCGGCATGTTCCCGACGGACATGGTGCGCGGAACGACGCTGGTGGATCCGTGGGGCAATGCGGTCACGCTTTCGTCCGCCAACAATGGCTCGCAGGGCGTCATCACCTTCGGGGGCGGGAACGGACAGACCGCAAAGCAATGCGTAAGCACCGCCGTTGGTCTCAAGGACTACGTGACGCTGACGGTCGGGTCCACGACGTTCAACCAGACCAACCTCCCGGACCAGGCTACCGCTGGTGCGGCATGTAGCGCTACAGCGGCGTTCGCGCTGACCTTCCAGTAACCAAGGCGGCGTCGCGGGAACAGCGAACGCCTCTCCATCGGTATCACGTCCGCGATGGAAGGCAAACGAAATGGGGGCGTGGCACTTAAGGGGTATGACATGGATGGGATTCTTGGGCGGATCGTCGCCATTGTTCTGGGCCTGCTGGCACTCGTTGGTATCGCCTACGCGGGCTACAACGGCTTTCAGAGCCACAAGGCGGGTGTGGTGGCAACCAACATTGCGCAGGTGATCACAAACGCCCGCGCAGGCTTCTCGCAGGGCAACAACGGCTACACGAACTTCACGACGGCGAACGTGCCGGCCATGATCACGGGCGGGATGTTCCCGACGGACATGGTCCGTGGCACGACGTTGCTCGACCCTTGGGGTAATGCCATGACGCTGTCGGCCGCGAACAGCGGCTCCCAAGGCGTGATTCGGTTCGGTGGTGGCGGCGCCCAAACGGCCAAGCAGTGCGTTAGCGCGGCCACCGGCCTCAAGGACTACGTCTCGCTGGTGATTGGGACCACCACGTTTACGCAGACGAACCTACCGGACCAAGCTACTGCGGGCGCTGCCTGCAGCGCAACTGCCACCTTCACGCTCACCTTCCAGTGAGACCCCTAGCCGGCGCTGGTTCCTGAGGAGGACGACATGGGTTACCTGATCATGCCTATCGCAACGGTCCTGTTTTGTCTGGGGTTCGTGGCGCAACTCATGCAGCTGTCGCAAGCGGCGCCCGGCGCCGGTGTGCCCGGTCGTATGGAATCGGCCGCGGCTGTCACGGCACAGCAGGCGCAGGCTTACGGCGCAGCGTGCATTTCGACCGCGGGTGCCACGCCCGGGCTGGTCGGAGCCAGCGTGGTGCCGGTGCTGCCCTCAGGGATGGTGACCCCTGCCGGCGCGGGCTGTATGGCAGTGGCCAACCCCGGTGGGGGCAGAGACGTGTACGGGTATGTGCGCGTGTCGTCGGGCGCGAGCGCAGCGCTGCTTGGCAGCACCCAGGGGAGTCTGGCGTGGTTTCGCGTCCGAAGCCAGGGCACGGCCGTCAATATCGCCACCGGTGTGGCCTATCCCGTGCCAGCGACTATTCCTGTGGGATCGCTGGTGCACTGGGTCCAATTGAATACCTGAAAGTCGCATGG
Source organism: Cupriavidus sp. FW305-26 (assembly GCF_058787975.1). Lineage (NCBI taxonomy): Bacteria > Pseudomonadati > Pseudomonadota > Betaproteobacteria > Burkholderiales > Burkholderiaceae > Cupriavidus > Cupriavidus sp. FW305-26. The sequence goes on along the minus strand of NZ_JBYTAH010000005.1, from coordinate 134,143 downwards.
AAGCCATACTCGGATACATCATCGCGCTGATGCTCTCAATGCTGAGCCTTGCTGGCTTCGCTACGTGGGCGAAGGCCGGCGTCACGAACGTGCAGACCGCTGCTGCAGCAAGCCAGATGCTTGTCTTTGACAAGGCAGCTCTGCAGTTCGTGCAGGACGAGGCCGCGACACTGGCCGCGCAGGCCACCGCGAGTGTGCCGGTCTCGGTCACGCCAGCAATGCTCATCAATGGCGGCTACCTGCCGGTCGGCTTCTCGTCGACGAATGTGTTCGGCCAGACCTGGATGCTGCAGGTCCTGCAGCCAACCCCTAACAACTTGCAGGCGCTTGTGACGTCGCAGGGTGGGCGGACAATCACGGACACACGCCAACTCGTTCAGATCGCCGCGCAGGCCGGCGCGCAGGGTGGCTTCGTGCCCTATGCCGGACAGAATGGCGACCCCACGATGACGCCTTCCAATGCTTATGGGGCCTATGGCGCCTGGCAGGTGCCGTTGGCGAGCTACACCAACCCGGGCAGCGGCCGGCTCGCATCGTTGCTGGCCTTTACCGGTGCGCAGGCCAACAACGGGTACCTGTATCGCGTCCAGGTTCCAGGCCATCCGGAATTGAACCGGATGCAGACAGCCCTCGACATGGGTGGGAACGATCTCAACAACGCTCGGCGTGTGACAGCGACAGCTGCTCTGACAAGCAACGGTGACACATACCTGACGAGTACCGGCAGTCCCGGCGGCGCATGTGGTGTTGACAGATCGATCCGGACCAGCACAACGGGAACGGGGCTTGTGATCTGCTTTGGCGGCATCTGGCAGCCGATCGGCACGGCCGTGACCAATGTGACCGACGGAATGTGGTGTGGCAACAATGGCCAACTCGCGACGAGTGGGATGAACGTCGGCTACATCTGCAAGGGCAATCGGTATATCGCTTTGAACAACGCGCTGGGCAATATGTCGATCACACGGAAGTTTGAAAATGTGACCGACGGCATGACGTTCTCCAAGGATAGCTGCCCGGACGGCACGGCTTGGGCGCTCTACACGCCGAAGCAGGAGATGGTCAACATCACGGGGAACGTGATGCCGCCTATCCAAGGAACTATGTTCATGATGCACGACTACGGAACCTACTGGTACGCGCAGGCTAGTGCGTACTCGCCGGCGACCGGGTACAGCGGCAACGACACAGGTGCGCTGGGGGGGCAGTTGGTAGGCATCGTCACAACCGGTTGCACGTTCTAATACAGGAAGAATATGAAGCGCATTCTTTTGGCATGCGTCCTTGCTGCCGAATTCTCTGCAGCCAATGCACAGCTGTACTCGTTTCCGGCCCCTCCCATGACGGTTGCAGATTGCCGGCCGGGGCAGGTATGGATGCAAAGGAGCAACGGCTTGCCATACTGTGATACTCCGGTCCCACCGCCGCCCCCATGCTGCGTGCCACCGCCGCCGCCCGCGTGTCAATATGAGCTCTACCGGTTTGGCATCCATATCGGCGATATGGGTCAATGTTCAGCAGATGGCGGTTGTGAGGGCAAGGGGTACATGATCTATTTCGGTGGTTCCGTCGTCGCTTCCGAAATGTGGATTGGCTATATGGAGTGGCCTGAGGTTAACGCTCGGGCAAGTTCCGGCATTGCAGCAAGTGGATATCGTATTGGCGCGAGCAAAGGAACCTATCTGGGCAATGGCAACATGATGGGCCTCGCCAACTACGAAGTCTGTAGGTAACGTGTGAGGTCGGTCACACCCTATGGGAGGGAGCAGAAAAAGGCAAGGCCCGCCAAAGCGGACCGCCAAAGCGGGCCCTTTTCGCATTCACGCGCGATTGTTTTAGAATGCCGTGAAGCTCCACGACTTGCTGATCGCCACACCGTTGCGCGCGCCTGCGAACGTGGACGTGTAGGTGCCCGCTGTCAGCGGCTGCGTCGGCAGCATGAAGACGACACCAGCATACAGCTTGGCGTCCTCCACGGAGCCGGCCATGGAAACAGGCTTCGCCTTGGTGGGAACCAGGACACGTACCGGAATCGAGGCACCACCGGGTCCGGTCAGCGTGAAGCTGGAAACAGTCAGGACGTCGGTGGATTGGGGTGCCGGCACTCGGAACATAATGGGATGTCCGGCCGTTGACAGATCCGCGGCAGGGTTCGGCGATTCGCCGGCAGGCGTGAAAGTACCAACAACACGTTCGCCATCGACCGGAGAATAGACCATACCGGTGGCCGGCAATTGCTGCCCGCCCCACGACGGGAGCCCATAACCGCTCCCATTCGCACCGGTGGACAGGCCGAAGTTGATCACGCAGTAGCCATCCCTGTTCGCGATCCCGATTGTCTCCTGATTGCTGGTAACACCTTGAAGGTGGTACACCGAATTCTTGAAGCTATCCACGCAGAAGGGAGAGCTGGAAGCTGCTTGGCTCACCCACTGATTCTTCGTGGCCCCTGCAGCCACGGCTTGCTCGTAGGGGTTCACCCCCGTGAAGCCGGCGTTTCCTCGCGCCTCCTCGTGGGCTACGACTGAGTTGGCCTTCATGTATGCAAGGTGATTGTCAGCCGCTGCATCAAGGAAGGCATCCTGCCGCAGCGCGCCAACACCCATTGCAATACGATAGTTGTTGAGGTCATTATAGGAAGACAGGCGGAGGTCCCCTGCAGGGTAGGTTGGGGTGCCCGAGCTCGTGGCGGGCGGCACCGAAGTCGGCTCTTGCGGAGTCGTCGGAGTCGTCGGCGTGGTCGGGGGAGTGTTCGGCTCCTGCTTGGAGCCACCGTCGTCGCCACCACCACCGCCACATGCGGCAAGAGCGAGCGTCATGGCCGTGGCCAGAACCGAGAGAGCGAATTTGGAGTTTTTCATTTTTCTTCCTCTGACTTTGAATCGGCCGGGGATCGGTCCGTTACTTTTAGCTTAACGTCCGGGGCGCAAAGTCAAGTCCGCGCCCAGCCTCCGGCGGCGTGAGCATACACGAAGGGGAACATCACCTAGACGGCAAATTGGACCCAGAATTGACCCCCTGAAAGTGGGGTTCAACTGGTGTAGAGCTTCCTGCCGCAATGGTTGCAGATGTGGTGTTGCTGCATTGAGATCATCGCTTGGTGCCGCCACAACCGAATGCTGCGCGACCCGCAATACGCGCAACTCATGCCGTTCGTCGTTGCGCATTCAGGATGCTTCTCGCGCTACTGCTGAAGCGTTGGGGTCGCCCGTGATGGCAGCAGATACAGCAGGAAGAGGCCGATGTAATGCGTGCAGAAGCAGATCAGCGCCCACTTCCAGCCGCTTCGTCCCCATCGTCTGGCGAGCTCGTAGGCCAGGACCGCGGGCACCACAAAGACGACAAAAAATAGAATGGCAGTGTTCACAGCGTTCGTTCCTCTTTGACTTATTTGCGCCGGCGCGCTGCACCAATAGCGCCGCCCAGTAGCCCACTGCAGCCGGGGCAGGAGAATGCGTGGCTGAGTTCAATACGGGGCGCTGCGTTTGCAATGAGATAGGGTGTCCGGCATACCCTGCAAGGTGCCAATTCCAGTTGTGCATCGGTGGACATGGTTCGGCAAATGTGACAAGCCCGATCGGCGGAGATCTTGGACGCAGTTCCGAAGAACTTGTCGAAAAGATCGTAGGCCGCGATGAAAGCCTCCGGGACATTGGCGCCGAATGCCAATGCAATGCGATACAGCGAGACGATGATCGTCGCCTGAAGGCGGTGGGTCGGGTGCTCGAAGTACCAGGCGGTCGACGTCGGGAGCTGACCCGACGGCGACGATTTTCCGTGGATTTGCTGGAACAGCTTGCGGGTGCGGGTCGAAGTAATGCCCAGCAGCGATGTGATAGTCGAGGCCCTGCAGTGGCTTCGGACCATCATTTCGCTGTAGACCTTCCTCTGGAATGGCTCCAACCGGAGGTTCGTCCAGCTGTTCTTCGTCGCCATGCGATCGGCGCGTAGCGGGATGGAAGTCAGGAAGTGATGCCCATTCGAGTCGGGGCCCAGCCGATTGGAATCGAAGTCGATCCAGAACGTCCTGCTATGCAGGCGCCAACGGAAGATCGGGAAGTCGACTCGCGCAATGGCCATGTCAAGGACGTGCTGCGGGAGCGAACGCAGATACTCCGCTAGCTCCTTGGTGATTCCGAGAAGAGGCGCGGCCAGAATGCTGACATGGAGCAGCTCGACCATCAGCCATATGTAGTGGCGATTGTTGTAGAACAAGCGCAACTTGTCGTCGTTGGTCCAGCCAGGCAACTGGGAGCGCAGTGTGTCCACGGCCAGCGTGGTCGTTGTGTTCTCCGTCAAGCAACGCCAGTCCTGTACCTCGGAGAGCGTCGGTACGACAACGAGGAATGGGGTGCCCATCAAATCGCGCTGCGTGGTCTCAGCCTTGCGGACCTTGTCGACGGCACATTTGCCGATATGCAGCATCTGCTCAAGCTCAGGGTGCGCGCCGAGCAGCTCCGCAAGGTGATCGGTCAGGTGATAGTTTGCCGACCGAATCCGATCGCATGTCATCCGGGCGAGCTGCAAACGCTCAAATTCGGCGGTGGGGGAGTGCTGTTGCATAGCTTCTTGCTCTCATCGGGCGTTCAGGGCCGAGCGAATGTCGGCGTGGAGGCGGGAGACGATGCTGTCGAGCACCGTCAAGGCTGGACGGAATTCGGAGATATCCCCGGCCATATGTACGGTGAGCTGCGCTGACGCGAATGTCGAAAGGACTTGCTCGAATCCCGTCACCAGTTTGGCGAGTTCATCACGGGCGCGCGCACGCTTATCCAGGACGGACGAGCGCTCTGCGATTTCGTGCTCAATCTGCTGACGCCGCGACTGGATATCTGCCAGCTCTGCCTTTGCCGCGGAGAGTTCGTCATTCTTCGCGGCCAGGGCGTCTTCCAGGGTGGCGTAGCCTGGCGGAACGACTTCCACTTCAACGGTTTCCGGTCGGGTATTGGCCTTCGAAAACGCCATGCGGTCCTGCAGCTCTCGCTTCTCGCGCTCCAGATCATCGATCTGCATCCGGATGGCGCTGTAGCTCAAGTTTTGCCGGGTCATCTCCTCCCGCACGTGACTCAGGGCTTCCCGATCCGCGTCGCGTTCCGACGCCAATCGGGCGAGCTCAGTGTTGAGGCGCCGAATCTCAAAATCCTTGTCGGCGTTCTCGGAAACCGTGCTTGCAAGCTCCGCCGTCGCGATGTCCAACTTGGTTTGGACGTCAATAACTTCCTCCTCCTGCTTACGAATCCGCTCGACGAACTTTCGGATGTGTTTGCGCTGGTAGGCCGGGTCGTTCTCCTTGAATTCAATGACCGCGTCGATTTCCTCCGAGGAGTAGTCACGCCGGCGCAGAACCATCAGTTCACCGATATTGAGCTTCGACAGAGCGCCGTTGTGCTGGAGAAAGCGATGGTAGAGACTAAGGTATAGCTGTGCCTGGCTACGCGTCACGTCCAGTGCATCCTCAGCGATGGTGAAGAACATCTCCCGCGCGCGTGACCGCGCCGCTCGGGTGTCGCCATACTCCGCAACAACGATTTCGGTCGTTGATTCATGCATGAGCTGAAGATCCGCCCCAAGGTCGTGGAGCAGGCGAGAGATCTTGTCTTTCGTGCGCTGAATGTTCCGGACGCATTGGAGAAGACGGCTGAATGCGTCCTCGTTGACTGGAATACTCCCCAGCGCATTGCGTAAGGCCAGCTCCGCTCGGGAGGCCTCAGGTTGCACAGGGAAATTCACGATGTCTGCCCGCACGGCAGGAAGGTCTTCAGTTTTGATTTTTTTCTGCGGCATGTTTCGCTCACTCGGAAGGAACCTGACAACCAGCGTAACGACCCAGGAACGTGGTCAAGTCTTCATGGAGAGTACGGAACGTGCGAGGCCTTTTGGTCAGCAAAAGCTCTGCATTTAGGGGTGCCTTTCGCCGTACCAGGTGAAAAGCTGGTTGCTTATGCTTCCCTTATCGGTACTGGCTGGTCCGTAATGTAGGGGTTTACCCCTAAGGTGAGGGGTCGATATTAAGAAAACGAAAGACAGAAATAAGGAGAATTTAAATCACGGCCGCGACTCTCAAACTATGAGCATGCTCATGTGTTTTTTCCGGAAAGCCGGCAGGTTTTGGTTAGCTTTCTGCCCACCTTCCTTGATCCGCTGCCGTTAGGATCCTGAGAAACCTGCGTTCAGACGCATCGACCTAGCGCGCGCCCGAATGGCGGCAGCGCTCAATCTCATAGTCCTCCGCCCACGCCAGCGTGCTTACGCCATGCGCAACTGCATGCCGCAAGCGCGTTGAAGCGCAGCTGTCCCTCCAGAGATTCCTTGCTCCCACGGAGCATCGAACAATCGCCTGGCATCCGCCAGGAAATCCCCTTGTCACGTTTCTGGAGAGAAACCATGGAATCCTTTGTCGCGAACCTCATCAAGCGTCCGTTCAAATTCTTCATGCTCTGCATGGTGCTGTACATGGCGTCGCAGTCGTTCATCGTCGGGGCCTTTGTGACCGTCGTTGGGCTGTCATTCCTGTATCACCGGGCCATGGCCTGGAACAAGGCCGTGCCCGCGGCGCCGAAGGTTTCGATGCCGGATACCTCCAAATCGAAGCACGAAGTGCAGCAAGTGGTTGATCCGCTCGAGCAACCGTATGAACGCTCGGCTGTTGTGACGCCGATTCGTCGAACGGGAACGCACGACCATTCCTGATCCGTTGCCGCCTGTCTGAGGCGGCGCTCCACCTGTCGCAGGTACCCGTTACCCGCCGGCAGGTGGGTCTTCGGGTGCCTGTCCGGAGACCATCATGGAAACGACAACAGCTGGATGGCAGCTCGACTTCTTCGGTGAGGCGGCCGCCATCGTAGTGCTCCCTCCCAAGCTCGACCCGTTGCCCGACCCTTCGCTCTGGAGCGAGGCGGTGCGCGAACAGATGGTCGACGCTCTCATCAGCCTCGCCTGCGATAGCCGGCGCGGCGACAACATGCCGGAATCCCTAATCGACTGTGCCGAGATGCTGCGTGCTCGAATGCGCAATCGGCCTCTCGACCTGGAGGAATACTCCATGACGCTCGGCTGGATCTTTGGCTACTGGAATGGCGCGTTGCCATACAGCTACGTCTGCGCGGTATCCGGCGTGGACCCAGAGACCCTGCAAGACGTGATTCTCAATCATGCCCGGCTGCGCCACGACCTCGATGCGGTCCGACGCTTATGCTGTGGCTCCCTTCTATAGACCATGACTTGGCTTAATCTCATCAAGCGGGTGGTCAGTGTCGTGATCGCGGAACCGAGAGGAGAATCCTCTCCCAACAGCATCCCGGTTGGAACGGGCGCCTCAAACGAACGGCAGTTCTATGTTCACGGCATTCCCCATCTGCTTCGAGACGAAGGCGATCGTGTGATCCACTTCGTTGGAGTGTTTCAGCATCGGTTGCAAAGCACGCCGTATGGCGACAAGCTGCTGCCAGAGGTATTCCCTCGTTGGAATCTGGTCAGCGAGCATCCAGGCAAAGCGCTGGAGAAGGTCGCTGCTGACGTCATTCAAGCCGAGCGCGAGATGGCGACCGACTTGCCGACAAGTAGTGACGCGCCAGCAGGGCGTCGCGTTCAGCCCTCTCGCAGCCAGGACGGTGGTCAGGCATCACGCAGCCAACACCAAGACAGCGAGCGCGACGAAGCCAGAAGCACTTCCGCCGAGCGGGGTTCCCCATCCGCCTACACCGTGGGCACGCTCATCGAGTGGGGCGAGCTGGAATTCCCCAACCGCAAGCCCGGCGGGCCGCGTACCTACACGTCATTTGCGGTCAAGCTGGACACGGCTGCCGGCGAGAGGACGCTGCAGGGCGAAGGTCTGAAGGACGCTCTCTCCGATGCCGGGTGCAATATGGGGGACCGTGTTGCGGTCAAACGCCTGCGCAAGGAGAAGGTGCCGGCCTTCGATAAGAAGACTGGCAATCCCATTAAGGACCCAAGGACCGGAGAGCAGAAGCTCTGGGACAGGTGGGTCTGGAACATCAATCTCGTTCATTGAATAGGAAGCACCATGGCATCCGTTAACAAAGTCATCCTCGTTGGCAATCTCGGGGCTGACCCTGAAACGCGTTACATGCCCAGTGGCGACGCGGTGACAAACATCCGTATAGCCACCACCGATCGCTACAAGGACAAGCAGTCCGGCGAGATGAAGGAAGCCACCGAGTGGCATCGCATTTCGTTCTTTGGCAAGCTGGCGGAGATCGCTGGCCAGTATTTGCGCAAGGGATCGTCGGTCTACATTGAAGGCCGCATTCGCACGCGCAAGTGGCAGGACCAGTCCGGCCAGGACAAGTACAGCACCGAGATCGTCGCCGAGCAGATGCAGATGCTTGGCGGCCGCGCCGGTAACAACGATGGCGACAGCGATGCTGGCGCGGAGCGTTCAGCTGCCCAGCAACGTCGTGGGAACGAGCAGCGCTCGGCGCCACCGGCGCAACACCAGCCAGCGCCTCAGCAGCCCGCACGACCGCCCTCGGGTGGCTTTGCAGACTATGACGACGATATCCCCTTCGCGCGCCCGGCTGCGCTGGACGGGATTCCTTTCCGCAACGATGGCGCCCCGATGTTCTGACGCGCTGAATCACGCAACAGCCCCTTGAACTGACTGCTACCGGCCCGACCCTGTAGCAGCAGTCCCTTCTTCTGGCCGTTCTGCCACATTCCCGTTTTCGCGATCCCCAAGGCCATGCTGAAAAGACCTTCTGGCTTCGGCCGGGATGTCTTTTGAGCAAGCGTTCCTTCGCCTGTCTCAGGCATCGACCAAACCGGAGCCATCCCATGAAAGAACAGAGTGATATCGTGAAAAGCTGGACGCCCGCTCAATGGGACGCTCTGGTGAGGCGATACCTGCCTGCGGAAGTCCTGACGGACAACTTCTGGCGTGGTCGCCCTGGTCCGTGCCCCCTCTGTGGTGGCCATGACCGCTTTACCTATGACAACAAGCGCGGCCGCGGCGATTGGGTCTGCCGTAAGTGCAATGCGGGGAATCCGAAGGCCGGAGACGGCCTCGAGCTCGTGCGTTGCTACACCGGCATGACCTACGCGCAACTGTGGCGCGAGTTGAATGGCGAGCGGGCTGCGCCGATCGAACACCCCTGTACGAGGCCAACTCCAGCTCGACGGGGGAAGGCAGAAAATCCCGCCATCAAGATGCGGCGTATTGCGAAGCAGTGGGAAGCTGCTGCCACGCTGGTGCCTGGCGATCACGCCATGCGCTATCTAGCGGCCCGGGTTCCTGGCCTGCGTGCGCCGCGGCCAACGGCCTTGCGCCTGGCCGTGCAGGACTATTGGTATGACGGCCAGCTTGTCGGCCGCTATCCGACCATCGTTGCGCAGTTCACACTGCCAGATGGGCGCATGGCCACTGTGCATCGCACGTCGCTCGACCCAGTACTGCCCGCCAAGGCGACGGTGGTCACTGCGGACGGGGAGATTCTCCCGGCCAAGCGCAATGATGTGTCTGCGTTGCCGTTGGCCGGTGGTGCAGTGCGCCTGATGCAACCACGCGATGGCGAAGTTGGCGTCGCGGAAGGGCTGGAGAACGCCTATGCGGCGTACATGCTCTTTGGTGTGCCGGCATGGAATTGCCTCAACCGGGTATTGCTGAGTCAGTTTGTGGTGCGGCCCGACCTGGGCATCCACACGGTGCATATCTTCGCGGATTTTGACCGGATCGACCCGAGGACCCGAAAGTCGCCCGGCATGGCCGACGCGCTCGCGTTGGAAAAGCGGTTGCGCGCCGAAGGGCTACGCACCGTCATGCATCGACCGAAGGTCCGCGGCACTGACTTCTGCGATCAATGGCGCACCGAGTACCAGTTGCGCCTGATGTCTCAACAGGCTGTTACCGCCTGATCAGTTCGCCACCAGCCGGTGGCGCCTTACCTAACCTCTGCCCTGTGGGTCCTTCCCACAGGGGAGGATTCCCCCCTTGGCAGGCTCTCCGAGGAGAAAAGCAATGCCGCAAAAGGGTTTCACCGCGATCGTCAACAAGCTGCACATCCATGCCATGCGCACCATGGCAACTACCGAAGTCCATGCCGGGCAATCGGAAGCCCAGTTCTTCGATGTGTACCGCCGCGAGCCTTCTGGAAGCTTAACCTTCTTGGACCGGAGGTTCTCGTTCGATTCCGCTCTTGATTACTGTTTGACGCCGACGCTTCACTGAGAAGCCATCCCAATGCAAAAAGCCCAGCAAATTCTTGCTGGGCTTTTTTTTGGTTCTTATATGAACGCGCCTCGTCTTGCTAGGTGAACGCAAGGGTCAGGCTCGACAGAGGGTTGGTTGCAGACTTATATCCGGCCTCATCGCGCAGGCCATGCCTTCATGCCTGCAGGCCCTGATGGAATTCGCCAAGAGCGCTCTCATCTTCGCCACGTGCTTCGCCACGTGCTCGAAGCACCAGAACCAAAGCAGGCTTGCGCTCTTGCGGTCCAACCTGTCACGCCATCATCTATACGCTTACCATCGCAACTTGCTGACGAGGATTCGTCACGTTAAACCAATAGCCACGTGTCAGAGGAGCCGGCGTACGAGCTACGCCGGCCTCACTGACACGTGGTTCTTTTCGAATGCAGTTCCGTGCACCAGCAGCGCCCAAGCAGTGCGAACCATTTTGTTGGCTATGGCCACGGCGGCGACGTTAGTCGGTCGTCTCTGGCGCAGACGGTCGCACCAGATTCCCTTCTCTTTCGATCGGAATAGCACCGTGCGCGCTCCGTGGATCAATAGGGTGCGCAGGTAGACATCGCCGCGCTTGCTAATGCCTCCGAGCCGAACCTTACCCCCTGTGCCGGTTTGGCGAGGTACCAGGCCGAGGAAGGCGGCCAGCTCTCGTCCTGACTTGAAGGCTTTGGCGTCTCCGACAGTTGCAACCAGCGCAGTGGCCGTGAGCATGCCAATGCCCGGGATGGCGGCGACCGTTTGACAGTCCACCTGGCGCTTCTGGCAATCAGTCAATTGCCGTTCTAGGCCGGCAATCTGCTTGTCCAGGTCATCGATGCGACTGAGTTGGTCGCGCATGGGGTCAAACAGACAGCCGGGCACCACTTGTTCGATCTGATCAAAGTGCTGCCGGATCTCCGCCAAGCCAGCTCTGCGCCCGGTCTTGAAATGTGTGCCGTACTCGTACAGTAAGCCACGCAGTTGATTGATCTGCATGGTTCGCATTTTGACCAATAGTGCGCGCATGCGATGCAGAGACAGGACGGCTTGCTGATCCTCGGTCTTGGGCTCCACCGTTCGCATCGCTGGTTGCTGTGCCGCGGTCCAGATCGCATGCGCGTCAGCAGCGTCCGTCTTGTTGGTCTGGACGAACGGGCGAACGAATTTGGCATGCAGTAACTTGACCTCGTGACCCAGCGACGCGATTCGGCGAGCCCACCAGTGAGCGCTGCCGCAGGCCTCCAGCGCCACCTGACCTGGCTTGCGCTGGCCGAGGAACTCGATGAGTGCCTGTTTCCCAAAGCGCCGGCTCCCGATCTCACCGGTCCCGGCTTCAACCCAGTACAGGTGGAATACCCGCTTTGCGATATCAAGGCCGTATGTCGTAGTATTCATTTTGGGTCCCTCCGTTCCTCTAGTGGTGGCGACACCTACCACTCTGGCACATCGATGCCGTTCGGTCCTGGAGGGGTCCCATCAGATTCATGAGGCCTCAGCCTACTCGCTACGGCTCGGGACGGGGCGCGTTCATACCATCTTCACCGATTTCCGGGGAAGGCCGCCCGGATCTTCAGGAAGAAGTAATGGTCATCGCGGAAGCCATAGGCCATCCGTTTGATGACCTTGATCCGGTTATTGATGCCTTCCACCAGATTGGTCCCCAACGGCCAGCGGCTGTGAGCCAGGATGCCGGGTAAGTATGGCTTGAGGCGTTTGGCGAACTGGCACAGAGGTGCGATGCCGCTGGCCATGGCGCGCTCGTACCACTCTTGCCAGAAGCGCCGGGCGTAGCCGGAATGCCGATATGCCCAGAGCGTCTTGAGGTCGTCCTTGAGCACGTAGACGGTCATCAGCGCTTGGTTGGCAGCCAGTATTTCATCCAGCCGGATCTGATCCGCCTCACGGCTGACGTTCTCCCGATTGCGCAGCAGTAGCCAGCGAGAAGACTTCACCACCTTGCGGGCGGCCTTATCGCCGCGCAGCCGATTAGCCTCATCTACCCTGACCCGGTCGATGACTTCCCGGCCATACTTGGCCACCACATGAAACAGGTCATAGACCACCTCCGCTTGTGGACAATGCATCCGCACTTCCAGGTCGTAGGCGGTATTCATGTCCATCACCGCGGCGCGCAGCCGGGCACAGCCTTCAGGGCCCAGCAGCTTGAAGAAGGGCCGAATTTCCTCTCGCGAGCGCCCGCGTCCGACCCAGAGTACCCGCTTGCTCGACGGCTCGATAATGACCGTGGCATAGCGATGACCCTTCTGGATCGCAAACTCGTCCATCGCGATCACCGTGACCCCACTCAGGTCAACCGGCCCCAGTTCCCGCTCCAGATGGCGCAGATCGATGCGCTTGACCGTGGTCCAGGCCAATCGATAGAAGGCCGCGACATGGCGCAACGACATGACTTTGCACAGTTGCGCAACGCTGGCGGCCAGCCTCGTCGTAACCCACGCATAGGGCGCGAGCCAGTCCAGCCGCTCCAGCTTCGGGCCACATCGCCGGCAAGCCAGACGAAGTCTGGGCACGACCAGCTCCACCGGAATCTCAAACATCGGCAGATCCCGCACGCGCCGCTCTACCCGATCGTGGATACTGCTAACGCCCCGGCCACAACCATCGCAGCAGCGCCTGCGGCGCGCCTTAGGTTCCAGCCGGATAATGCAAAACCGCTGCCCATTACGGGTCTCTTCCCAGCTCGCGCAGGCGATAGCCTTCCCAGCAACCGAGCTGGGCCATACAATCGCGCAGGGCCAACCTCCACCTTCCTGATTCTTGTTGTGTCGCAACTCCAAGATACCAGCGGTGGGCGTGTTGGCCCTTTTTGTTTCTAAACGGTCACGCAGATCGGCGAAGAACCTTTTTTTTTGGTGCGCCAGGCATGGCGCGTTGCGCGAAAGCGCAACTGGTTTGGCTGTGGTGGCCAAGCTGGTGACTTGGAGGTGCAAGTCCTCTACACACCCGGCAAGGGGAAGTGTTAGCTGAAGGCAAGGGTGTCGCGGGTGATCGCGAATCTGAAGGAAGCCGAAGGCAAAATGCTGGCCTGACGAACAGGAAGCGGATCAGGCGGCGTAGCGGGGTAAGGCGGCCAAAATCGTCAAAGCCCAGTACTTGCACGGAACGCTACGAATCCAACAGGCATAAGCAGGAAGGTCGCGCGTCTTACCCTGGGAGGCCTGGTGGTCTGCCATGTGCTACTGCCGTCGAGAGGCGGCAGGATGGGCCAGCAGGAGTCAGCCGAAGCCGTAGTAGCTGCCGAGACCCGGGCAGTGAAGGGCCGAACCTGTCATGAGTGGATAGTCGCGCATGCTCTCTGAGCGGACAGGGCAGATGCCCGAGGCAACTCGGGGTCTGCCACCAAAGGCTGGCGGAGCCGGAAGCTCCAAGAGCGGTGGCGGTGTCTATTGGACGACAGGCGACATGATGAACGAAACGAAACTCGCTGGGGCGGTATGCCCAGTAGGCAGGACCGCGGTATACGGAACCGTACGTACGGTGGTGTGGGAGGACGGCGGGGGCGACCCCGCCTCCTACCCGATTCTCCGGAAATTAGCCGCGCTTTCGGTTCCTGACGCCGTTGTAGATGATCAGGACGGCCTCCAGAAGACACCACCCAATCAGGACAGTGAAGACGAAGCGATTAACGCCTTGGGTCGTGGAGAGGTATTCAAACATGGCTCGGTATCCTCGTGATTTCTCTGAACGCTATTAGGTTGCCATATGAAGAGGTGGAGTCAAGCGCCGCCGCACGCCGCAGATTCTCGCTTAGCCGAATCGCGCCATAGCGTCATTGAGCGCACCGAGATCCAGCCCCGCAAGCGGATCAGGACCGGCCGCGGCAGGCTCAGATTCGGGCGCCGGTGCAGCCCGCGGTCGCTCCTGTGCGTGGGCTGGGGTACCCACCGGCCGATCCGCACCAAGAGGGCTTGCCGCAGCCGGCGACGACGGCAGGATCGCGGCTACCGTCGCGAATGGAGCCGCGGTCTCCCGCTCCCTCGCTCCTGAGGGTTCGGGGTGAGCCAGCAGCGCTGGGGGCGGGACCGGTGCGGCAACGGTCGGCGTCGTTGCAGCAGTGGGAGGACGCAGCAGCGTGTCGGGACCGGCGCTGAGCACAAGCTGCAGCCCCCGTTGCGCGAGCAGCTTAAGCATGAACGCCCGCTCCCGGGCTCCCGGGAACTGCCGCAGGTAAGCGAGCAGATCAGGAGCCGAGTCGGCGGACAGCGTCACGGTCATCTGGAGCTTGTCCATGCGGGCGTCCTCAGGCGGCCTTGGCGACTTGCCGTGCGGACCCGATGGTATAGAAACCGCGGACGTTGGCGAAGCAGGGTGCGTCCATGATGTGGATCACGTTGTGCGGGAAGGCCGCACGGATTGTCGGGGCGTAGAGCTGGGCTCCACCTCCGGTCAAGATGATTGCCCGGATATCCTCGGTGCGGCCGACGCGTGCCTGGATTTCCTTGACCGGCTGGTGGGTGACGGCCATGGCCTCCGCCAGGTAGGGCGAAACGTCCAGATCCTGACCGAAGAACACCATGGGCTTGGCTTCGCGGATGGCCTTGTCGATGCGTTCGATGCTGTCGGTGGGATGCCCACGGTCAGCCGAGATGAGGCTCGCCACCTGTTGGTAGATGCGCGCGGCGCCCCCTGGCACCCCGCCGCTTCGGGTGTCGTCCATGGTGTAGCCACGCGCCACCACCCAATCGGTCGTGAAGTAGCCGACATCGATCACTAGGTATGCGTTCTCAGGGTCGTAGTTCTTCCCGTTCTGCTGGATGTACGAAATCAGCGTGCCCAGCGGCTGCGGCAGCGGGAGAACACTGTTGATGTGAACGTCGCCCCAGCCAAAGTTATGGGTGCCGGTGAAACGGTCCTTGAGATAGGCAGCATACTTCTGCGTATTGTGCACCGGCAGGCCCAGGACGAGCCGATCAACTTCCATGGCATTGGCATAGTGCAGCGAGCCGGCGAGTAAGGCAGCGTAGTTGGGTGTCGTCACATAATCCTCGGACAGGGAACGACCGGTATGGACATGAGCGGCGCTCAGCGAAACATCGGGTCCGACCTCGTATCGCGCACCGCCGACCTCCACATTCACCACGTTGCGAGCGCGGAAGATACCGCCGGTATGCGCGGTGAGAGAGGACGTCGCGGCAATGGGTGCCAGGGAGGGGAACATATTGGTTGCGATGTCCGAGCCAAGCGGGAAGGCGGACTTGGTGTTGCCGTAGCCCACATCGATTGCGACGGTAGCGATTTTCATTTGTGCTCCTTGAAGGATTCATAGAGGTGGATGGCTCCAATGTGCTGAATGTCCTTCGTACTCGGCGCAAGTGGGACTTAGTACCCCACAGTCCCAGTCACTCGGCTCTGGTCAGTGCGAGCAACTGGGACTTGGTCGGGCGTTGTCGGTCTTTCTCCCAGAACGTCGGATTCAATGGCACATCGACATAGCCACTCTACCGCCGGAAAATCGAAGTCAAGTCGCCGAAAGCTCGCGATTTTGCAGTGGCAAACATTGCCGTTATGCGCATGCCTGGTATATGCTTCGAGCGCCTACCGCGTCCCCGACGCATCGACCTCGCCGCCAGCTGCGCGGCGAATCTGTAGCCCAAGACCAGTGTATTGATGCTCTTGGGTGACATCTGTCCAAGCCGCAAAATGATGCGGCATTTTTTTCAATCGGCTCAAGTAGATACTGGCCCACACTGAGGACCCCGGACACCGCGATACCAATTGGCTTTGCGGGTGGTTTTGGGAAATTGGTCAAAATGAGGACATGTGCAAACCGGACACCGGACACTCGCACAGCCTCCATCCATTGCACTTGCCCAGCTGCGAACGCGGGGTAGGCGAACGCTGGAACCCGATACACCGCGGTTCAGATGTCGCTACCTGACGGGCAGGACGTAGGTTGATCCAGTCAACCGGACGCTCCAGATCCATACCGAACGGCGCGCGCGGCCGTCACAGAACAGCGCAACAAGAGTTACGCGGGCGGCGTAGGGCGGTGTTTGCACCGAGCTGCGTTCATGCTGGAGAGCGGTTCCTCCAGCAACCGGGTAGCCCGGCGGGCAGGGTTGCGCGTCAGCGCAGCGGCTCAGCCGGGACAGTCATGCACGTTTCTTCCACGTGAGGGCTGACCAGCCAATGGAATCGCTAACGGATGCGGAAGAGCAGGACCATGGCCGATGGCTAAACGGCACAATGGGCGGGACGCGGGCAATGGGTGTTACGGGGAACACCATTGCGTTCGCAGCCTCGGGAAGGATAGAGAAGTGGAGCAGGCAGATGCGGCAAGACGCGGTATTTGACATACGCGGGCTGTTGACCAAGTACGAACTCCCCACGCGCATGAAAGCGGAATTGGACGCGGTGCTGGCTGACAACCTGAAGAGAATCCTCAGCCAAACGCGGGTCACTCTCAAAAGCGCGTCGCTAAAGACACAAGAGCGACGGATGTACACGGTATGTCGGTCATTCGTGGAGCTGCGCGAGCAAGGGTTCATGATCGAAAGCCCGTATTCGCTTCGCCATAAGCATATCCAGGCGTTGGTTGACAGGTGGGTCGCGGAAGGACAGGCTGGCGGTACGATCGAGAACAAGCTCAGCCACCTCAAGGCGTTTTGCCAATGGCTTGGCAAGCACGACCTCATCCGCTCCCTCGGCGAGTACACAGATAGGGAAGCGCACGGGCTTGTGCGGTCCTATGTCACGAAAACGGACAAGTCATGGGAAGGCAACGGTGTTGATCCGAGGCTGTTGATCGCGGATATCGCCAAGACGGATCCACGCGTAGCGGTTCAGCTGAAGATGCAGGCCGCCTTCGGGTTGCGGATCGAGGAAAGCTGGTCGCTCAAGATTGCCACAGCACTAAAGAATCTGGACACGCTCCGGGTGGTCGACGGGACGAAGGGCGGGCGCAAGCGCGAGGTTCCTGTTCGGCTGCAGCTGAAGGTGCTGGAGGAGGCCGCCAGGCTTGTTGATCCGACTAGCGGGTCAACCACGCCTGCGAGCCACTCGATCAAGCGCTGGCGCAGCCACTACAACGCGGTGCTCCGTAAGCACGGCGTCTTCAAGAAGGGGTTGGGGGTGACGAGTCACGGTCTGCGTCACGGATGGGCACATCAGGTGTACGAAGAGATCTCGGGTTCGCCGGCGCCGGTCAAAGGCGGGACGCCTCATGATCTCGAAGCTCACCGCCAGGCGATTCAGGCCGTGGTGCTCGCTGCAGGGCACAGTAGGGCAAACAAGAGCGGCGCCTATCTTTCGTCGGTATCGACGATGGCCGCCCAGGAAAGGCCCACCGTGACACGGGCGGAAGCCGAGGCGGCGTTGCGTCGGCATAACGGAAACAAGAGTAAGGCCGCAGAGGAATTGGGCATCACTCGCCAAAGCCTCTACCGGCGACTCTATGATGCGCAATAGACTATAGGAGCACTGGCATGCATGAGGACAAGCAATACACACAAGCCGAACTGGCCCAGATCGTCTCGGCTGGCCTCTCTCCCGAATTGGTAAACGGATGGCCGCGGATCATGCTACCGGGGGCTCTGGCCATGGTTGCACGGGCTGCCTTGGCCGAGGATCCGGACGACCCGTATGCGCACGAGGATCTTGACAATGCGTTGCGTCTACGAAGCGGGCTCCGCACGCCATGGGGTTGCATCGTAGTCGAATTCTCGGAGGGAGAATCCGACGCGGACGTACTGATCGAGGTCTCGGGGTACCTCGATCACGACCCGTATCTCGAACTTGAACATATGCGCCGGGACGCTGAGGTGGTCGGACTATACCTGTCGGATGTTGCCTGCCCTATTCTGGCGGACTTGGCTAGTCCATGGCTCGCTGACTGCCAACTGGAGTGGCAGGACAATGGCAAGACCAACCAACTATTTGAGATGCTAGGCTTTGTTCAGGTTGCCGATCCCACGGCGCTTACCGATGCGGGCAAGCAACTTGGCATGTGGCTGGATGGGATAGATATTCCGGAGGTGCTTCGGGTGTGTCAGCGGCCGGAGTTGCTCTCGTCTATCGATGAGCGATCGGGTTTCCCCTTGTCCGTTGCCGTCTGCAACTGATCGTGGGAATGGCTACCGCCCATAGAGGTGAGCATGCTCATGCAGAATTTCCAGAAAGCTCATGTTTTTGTATCATCTTTCCGGGATGGACCTTGGCTCCGGCGTGGTCCAATCTCGGAAATGTCTATGACTGGAGAGAGGAATGACGAAAGCTGAACTGATTGACGCCATCGCCGCGGGCGTGGACGGGCTGACCAAGGCGAAGGCCGAGCAGGCGCTGAATGTGACGCTGAACGCCATCATGGGGGCCGTGGCCACGGGCGATACGCTGAGCCTGATCGGCTTCGGCACGTTCAGCCAGGGCGAGCGCGCCGAACGCGTTGCGCGGAACCCGCGCACCGGCGAGGAGATCAAGGTGGAAGCAGCCAAGACGGTGAAGTTCAAGGCTGGGCAACGGTTTCGGGACGCCGTCAATCAGTAGTCGCCGGTACCCGAAAGGGTGTTTGCTTGCGAAAGGCACGTCTTTTAGCGTGCCTTTCGTGTTTTTGGAAAGAACATGTTCCTTCCTGTGGAACTGAAGCCTGGCTAACGTGCGGAGGCGAGGGCCAGCGACAGCACGTCGCGGACGATGTCGGGGAGGAAATCCTGTGCTGGTGTATCCGCGACGGCCTCGCCCGATGCGAGCCATGCGAACGCAACGCGGCGCGCCGGCTTCTCGCCTGGGTGCGGCGTGGGCGGTGGCAAGTCCATCGGGGACATTCGCATCGACTTGGGCAGAGATGGGAAGGGATCCACGCCGGCAAAGTGAGCCAGGTCTGCGATGCTCACGACGCTGTAGGCCGGCATCGCATCATTGCGCACGATGTAGGCCGCGGCACCGCGGCCCGGCACGTAAATAGCCTTCCAGACGAAATCCGATGCGGATTCGCCCCCGCAGCGCGCCCACGTCGCGGATGAATGCCGGACCGGTGACGACATAAGCCGCGCCGACTTTGCGTACCAGCCGTCGCGTCGAAGTCTCGAGGTGGCTCCACGTCCGGCGATTCGAGAATGGGTGTTGCGGGATCACGTTGGCCAGGCTGAAGCTCTCGGCCTGCGACACCTTGTCGCCAAAGTCGCCGCTGGGCGCCAAGTGGCCACGGTCGAACCCAGCCCCACGCCCATAGTCGGCCAGGCTGGCGCGCTCATTCGCGGGAAGCCGCTCCTCCGCGTAGAAGTCGCTGTCGCGCGGCAGCTCCCGCGCGGCATCCACCGCTTCCCGGGTAAGGTATTCGGCGGACCAGAGCGCCGTTCGGGTCTGAGCGGAGTGCATCACGGCATAGGCGCGATAACACAAGAGCCGCGTCTGGCTGGTCTTGGTGACGGCTGGCGGCCGCCCTTGCGCGAGTACGTGTGCACAGGCCGGAGCCGGTGAGTCCTTGGCGCTGGCCGCAGCAGGGGTAAAGCAGAGGAAAATCGAGAGGGCGGAGGCGAGCGGTCGCAGCATGGGAACGTCCTGGCTTAGTAGAGCTTCCAGCTTGCCGCGGCCTGTGCGAAGTCAAGGGTCGGCGTTATCCGGCAAACTGTCTACCGCCCGCGCGACAAACTCTTCAAGAATGGGGAATGGCCATTCATCGTCTGCCTTCGCTTCCTCGGCGATCGCCGCGGCGAGGGCCGGTACGTGATTGAACCGGACCATGGGGGCGCCGTCTATATAGATGACCTTCGAGCGGCGGACGAGTTTGCGGTACCGGCCGGCGTCCTCCAGCACGCTTTCGGGCGGGGATACGTGCTGGAACTGGAACCCAGGCTGCTCCAACGCCGCCGCCATGGCGGCGAATTTCGGCCCCTTCGTTGCCCAGTCGCCAGTGGTCGACGCGAGCAGGTTCAGGAAATAGGGAATGTCGGAGGAGGTCAGCTCACGCCGCGCGAGCATGGAAATCGTCTGCTGGTCTGCCGGCCGGTGTTCCACCCGAGAGTTCCAGAGCGCGCGCAACTGTGCGAATGCGGTGTCCGTGTCGGTGGATTCCAGGCGGACTGGCGGCGTTGAGATACCGCATTCCTCACAGACGACGACGGCCTGCAGCCGGCCGGCGATGAAGAGGGGGGCGCCATCGCAGTGGGCGCAGTTGAGCAGGCCGGTTGGCATGGCAAGGTCCGGGTGGAAAAGCCGGAATTATGCCTTGCGTCGGCCGGCTGCCCGTCACGAGGGATCGTCGGGCTGTTCGAATACCGGCTCGTTGATAGCCAGGTAGCGCGTAGAGGTGCTGAGCAAGCCGCGGCGGGCCGTGCCCTGGAAGCCTTGTAGCATTTCGCTATGATCGCGAAGCGCCCGGCCGATCTGCCAGAATTCGTTGAGCCAATGGCCGTCAGGCCCCATGGGACCGCCGTGGCGGCCGGTTGCGATGGCGCCGCGGATGGCGAGCACTGTTTCCGGGTCGGGATATTGTCTGTCGTCGTGATCGAACTGCTGCATTGCTGATTTGGTAGTGTGCAAATTAGGGGATATCAGGCCTGCTCGGACAGTGCGCGGCGGCACGCTGCCGATACGTCGGCACTGGTAGTCGGGAATCCTTCGTGGAGCTGGCCATCGAGATGCCGGCCGGCGCCAGTCTTGCCGATTTGGTAGACGGTCTCACCGCTACCGAAGTTGCGGACCTAGGCTGTCATACCCCGATGGTTGATGGGCCCCCAACTGCCGAACTGCTTGAAAATGAACGGAATGCCGGCGGCCGCGCACTGCTCGCGGACGCGCCTGGCCCACGCAGGGTTCATCGGTCGTGCGCCGGGCCCGGTTTCCCCGCCGACGATAACCCAGTCGATCGAGCCCGGATCGTAGTCGTTGCCGGACGTGTGCAGCAATTCGTCCGTGAAGGCGGAGAAGAGGTCGACCGGGCTCAGTAGCGGCTCCAGGGATACGAAGCGGACCTTGGCCGGCACACGCAGCAGTTTCGGGATATCCCGGTCCGCTTCCTTCTGGTTGACCCACGGTGGCGCCGAGCCAGATATCCGCCGGCGCATTACCCGCCAGCCACGTGGCCAGCCATCCCACCGTTGGGTTGCTGTCGGAGTCGGTCCGCGAAACCAGATAGTCAATGCCTGGCCAAGCCGCATCGGCACGTTGCCGATTCGCTTTGTCAGGACAAGCTTGTCGACATTGGGTGTCTGCGCCAGACGTCGAGCATGTCGACGAGCCATTCGATCGGCACCTCATTGTCGAACACGTCTGCCAGGCTCGCGCAAAAGACCCGCTGCCGACGGCCATGGACAGCCGCAAAGGCCGCGTGATTGGCATTCCAGCGAATCGGGTTGCGCCAGTTCGCTATCGACGTGCGCCGGCGCGGCGCGCCAGGGCCCCAGTTGATGGCGGTGCCGCCGCTGAACCGCGCGTTACGCGCCTCGGCGTAGCAGTGGTCACAGCCGGGGCCAACCTTCTGGCAACCTTCCCACGGATTCCAGCTATGGTCTGCCCACTCAATACGGGTATTCTGACTCATGCTGCTCGAACATGTCGATGGTACGCGTGTCCCGTTCGGGCTGGACGTCCGCGGCGAGCAGCAGCCGACCGATGGAGGCCGATCCGTTGCCACCGTAAGGGCTATCGGTCTCGGTCCAGCCATCCTCGAGGTCGGCGGGCGTCCGCACGCGACCGACCATCTCGTAGCGCGGCTCCGCGCAGTCGCCCTCGATGTCCCGGCGCTCGCGTCTAGCGGCCGCAAGCGCGGCCTCGCCGTCATCGGCTTGAATGACCGCGCGGTAGACAAGTTCTATGTTGTAAAGCGGCATCGATGGATCTCCTTACCTGGCAGGCCTTCGTGGATGGTGAAGGCGCTGTTGATCTGCTTGAACTAGATTGGACCTAGCGTAGCGCGCGCGAACGTAAGTCAAGCAAAGAGGCGAGCATGTGGACTTGCACGAAGTGCCGGCTCTCAGTGATGTTTAACGCGGCAGACCCACAGCTGGACGAACGCGGCTTCTTCTTCACCTGCCTTGGGTGTGGCCATAGAAATGCGCTCGCCCGGGTTGGACCAAGGCATAGGAGCGACGATGATCCCCTGTATCTCGCTCAAGTCGTGGATGCCTGAGGCTCACCTTCTCCATCCGGCCTCTCATTGCCCGGCGCCACCCGGCTTGCCCTGAAGCATCGGACTGGGAACTCGAAGAGCGTCGCGCAGGCGCACTGGTCGCCGCAACGAGCCGAAACGGTTGTCTCTTCCGCAAGGCCGTGACGGATGGCTGCTGCCCGAAGGTGGTCAGCATCGAGGCAATCCTTGGTGAGCGCGGCCAGCACTTCCTGGGCAAAGCCGCTAAGGCGCGCAATCTCCTCGCCGATGGGGCCGTGGATGTAGAGGTAAAGGCCGTTCTGCATCTTGCGCACGGCCATCGTTTCGGCGGCCATGCGCGCCAGCAATGCTTCCGCGCTCTGCCAGCCGATGCGCAAATGACGCTGGATCAGCGCGACCGACGCGGCGCGGTGCTGGTGGACGAGTTCCACTGCCCTGTGGAACAGTTCTTCGTCCATCGTTGCAAGGTCAGGCTGCATGGTTCGCCTCCAAAGCCTTCCCAGCAGGGGGCGATAGCCGAACTGAGGCAAGCGGTTGCGCGGTAGCGTCCCATTCAACGAATGGCACGTTGGCGGCGTGGTAGTGTTGGCGCTTTGCCGCCATTCTGGCGTCGTACTCCGAGTTGCCAGCCATCCCAAGGACCTATTACAGCCTCCGGCGACGTGTCGGTCAGCACGAAATCGGGATGTACCGGCGCGTTGCCGATGTGCCGCAGCGGTTTGCGGAAGGCGCGCCGCTGTGCCACCAGGTGGTCCGCCATGGCCACCTCGTGGCCCGAGTCGCAAGGTAGAAATTGCGCGTTAGTCAGCATCGCGGCCGCGTCGACGATGGTGAGGTAGTTCGACCTGGATCGTTCGACCAGCAGGATCGCCACACAACGCTGATCTTGCTGGCCTACCCCGGCGAGCGCCGTGGTATGGGAAAGGAGCAGTCGCTGGTAGAGCGCCGCACCCATGAAGAATCGTTGGAGGCTTTGCCGCAGCACGATCTTGCCTCCAAACTGAGTTGGCTTGTGGGAATCGATCTCGCCGACGAGCAGGCCACGCGGACTGGTCTCGCCCGACGGCGTGAGTCGCCCGATCCATGCGTCGAGCTCAGCCAAAATCTCAGACTTGCGCGCCGAATCCCAGCGTTCCATGACATGGAGGATCTTGCCGGCGGACTGGCCGTTGATCCGGCAATCCGCAAGCTCGGCGGTCAGCTGCGACCAACAGGCGCTCCAGCCCCGGCCGCCGGCGCCCGGCCACTGGTTCAGACCGGCAAGCTCCCAGGCATACTCAAGGAAGGCGAGCAGGCCGGCAGTGCAGCGCTGCGGCTTCTTCGCCTCGCCGTCCGGACTGGATTTGACCGGCTTCGCCGGCGTGCGGCTGCTGACCGAGAGCGTCGCGTCGAGCTTGATGTCAAGCCTGCCGTCACCGACGCGAAAGGCATCCAGATCCGATCCTGCGCCGCCCTTGCTGGCGTTACGTCGCTGGAGCGGGCAGCCGTCCCCGTGCAGCTGCGCCTGGTCCGGCCAGCGGGCGAGCAGGAAGATGTCGCGGTGGCGCCGGATCACGAGCTTTGGGCGTGGCCGGGCTGTGACACAGCCGCATTCGGCAAATCCCTGGGTGGTCTTGGCGCGTTCCAGTTGGCGGGAATGCCGCCCGGGGTTTTCGAGCACGTCTTCCAGCGGCAATTCGTTGCCGCCGATGCGCACGGTGATCATGGGGTTTCTCCTAGACTCCGGCATCCCGGAACATGGTGTAGAGATCGCGGCGGATCTCGCTGATGTCGAGCACTTGTTTGGCACGCGTCATCGCGACGTAGAGCAGACGCATTTCCTCTGGCAGCATGCTCAGATCGCCCTCGTCGTTGGTCTTGAACTTGAAATCTCCGGCGAGATGTACTCGATCCCATTCGAGGTCCTTGGCCCGGTGCACGGTGCTGACGATGTAGTCGGCCTCGGCTTCCGGAGAGACGCGCTGTCAGGATCAGTCGTAGGTAGTCCACGCCCTCGTTGTCGATCAGCTTCACCAGAGGCTGGAGGTCGCGCCCGGCAAACGAGTCAGCGCATTCCTGCACTTCCTCCCACGTCTCGAAGAGTGCGAGGGTGGCGGGATAGCCGATGCGCTGGCCACGCATGAGCTGCTCTGCGCCGTCGGCAAAGGCCTTCAACTCGTCGACGTTGGCGTGCACCGCGACCTTGTCGCCCCGGGCAATGCCGTTGGCGAGATGGGTCAGGACTGTTGCGTTCTTGCAGCACAGGATGGCGTCGAACCGGTCGTGTCCGGGCGTCGAGTCGTGCAGGATGCGGGATTCGATATGGTCTTGGCCTCGCACCGGGACTTCTTCGTCCATCAAGGCAAGCACTCGGCTCGCCAGCTGTGCAATGGCCGGGCCGAATCGGAACGACTCGGTCAGTGCCCGCTCAGGTGCCCGGATGTGTCCGTCGCATTGACCGCCCCGCGCCACTCCCAGATCTGTTGGTACGGATCGCCAACGTAGATCACCTGCGACTGCTGGGCGCGCAGCACCGACAGCATCAGGCCATCGGCGTCCTGGGCCTCATCGAACAGGATAAAATCCGCGCCGATTGTCGGCCGGCTTCTTTCCCAGACCTTGACATATACGTCGTGCGTAATGGATGAAGGGGCGGCGGGATCGCAATACTCCTTCCATAGCCGGCGGACGTACGGAAGCAGGGATTCCCGCAGGTGCTCGGCCTCCTCTTCTTTGATGATGGGTTCGACCGGGATGTGCCAGGCGGCCGGTCCGGCTTGGGCGACCGGCAGAAGCGCGCGGCGCCATCCATGACCATCCGCGCGACCTTGCTGGCGCTGAGTTCCAGGTCCTTGCCAATCGTGGCCGGCATGCGCAGCGGACCCAGCCCGTAGTGCAGAGCGAGCTGGTGGGGCGGCTCGACCGGGTTCTTCAGCTTGCGTGTAATTTCCGGCCGGGTTGCGCCGTAAGCGATGGAGTGGACCGTGCGGCAACGGGTATTCGAGGGAAACTTGCGCGCCGCATCGGTGGCGATGGCCTTGTTGAAGGCGAGATAGAGGCCGCGCGCGCGGCCGCGGGCGTCGGCGGCCAGTCGGAGGGTGGACGTCTTGCCGGCGCCGGCGTATGCCTTGACCTTGAGCGCGCCTCCGCCCTTCACGGCATCAACGACGGCGTCCTGTTCGTCGGTCGGCGTCATCAAATTGCTTCCAGTGCGGTCTTTCGGGTCACCGAATCCCCACGCGCGGCGGCGGATCTCGGCGGTGGCGGCCTCGGCCTGAGCCACCCGGCGTGCCCGGTCACCGCTCAGCTCGTCGACGATGTAGGCGAAATTGGTTGCGCTTGTCGGCCCGGGCCAGGTCAGCCACTTCGCGCGGATCTGCACCTTGACGGCTTCGGGCAACAAAAAGGATCGGGTACGAGCCTTTCTCCACACGCGAGACTCGAACGCACGCTGGCTAGCTTCGAACCTGTCCGCTTGACGTTGCCGGCGATCGATCTCCTCGCCGGCCGTGCGCTGCTCGCTGGCCACGTGGTCCGAGAAAAGCGGGTAACGGTCGCGTTCGCGCTGCTGCTTGCGCGCGAACGCGGCTTGCCGGCGAGCGTTGAAGTCGATCGGGGTATAGCGTTCGAAGCGGGTGAAGCGCATGGCAACGAGGTATCGAATGGTCTATGACCCAAGATACCGGCGCCATCGCGAAGTCAAGGCCGCCGGCCGGCGAGATTCGCCAAACACCATTCTCAACGCGCCCATGGCGGGAGTCGCGCCCGAAAGCTATAGAATTTCGGCCATCATTTCGGGAAATCCCATGTCATCAACCCAGACCCCCGGCGTTCGCGAGGTTTCACTCGGCACGCGCCCCAGGAGCGAGCGCGAGTTTATCCTGCCCGGCGACCCGCAATACGCGGAGATCGCGATGCTTGATGCCTTCACGTTCAAGCGCTATCTCGACCGGACGTTTTGGTACCCGAGGCGGGAAGTGCTGCGCTTCGAGGTTCGGGCGATGCCGTCGCCGACCGGCAGCATTTACGACGTCGTGGCGCTGGTCGCTGCCGGGGAGGGCGAGGCGTGGTTTTCTGAGGCCGCGGTGCCGGCGCGATGGGACTATGTCGCCATCAGCGAAACCAGTCACGGCCTGTCGAAGATGCAGGCCGCAAAGCTGAAGTCGGAAGGCAAGCTGCCCGCCGACTATGTGCCGTTTGGGGACGATGGGCCGGTGCTGGATCATTCCCACCTGGAGAACCCGGAAGAGGTGGATCTGCGCCGGTGGGATGTGGTCAATCGCGTGCGGGAGGCAAGCCGACAGCGACGGACGGCAGGTTGCGCCGCCGCTGGGGCCTTGTCCCCCGGCGGCAATTCGCAGTAAGGTCCGGCCGATTCTCCGCGCTTTCAGCGCATCGACCCTGCCGGCGTACCGGCCATCTTGTTTTTCCACCCATTGGGGCTTTTCCCAATGGGGAAGGCTCCATTTCCGGAGCCTTTCCATGCGTATCTCTTCCCGTATCAGCGCGCTGGCTGTCCTTGCGACCGTCATCAATCTGTTCGCGGCGCTGTACTTCGTTGTGACCACCGGTGACGATCGCCTTGCAGCAATGCAATTGCACATCGTTGCTGAAATCGAGTTCCTGGTTCTGATCAGCTGGCTTCTCGCGAAATTGCTGAATCTCGACCGGATACCTGAGACAGCCGGCTGACCTTCCTGGCCAGCGGCCAACCTACTACCCACCGGGGAATCGTTCCCCGGTGGGACGTTTCCCCGCCTTGCCAGGAAACGTATGATGTCCAATCCCTTCTCCAGCCATCGGCGACAGAGTAGAGACGTGTTGAAACATGGCTCGGACGAGTATAAACTTGTTTCTACATTTCGTCAGGTGGTTTCCATGTCCAAGTCCGCAACGCTCACGATCCAGAAATGGGGCAACAGCCTCGCAGTGCGCATTCCAACGAATGTGGCGCGGGCTGCGCATTTCACGGAGGGTCTTGCCGTTGAAGTGGTTGTGGATGACGTTGGCGTCACTGTAAAGCCCGTCGGCCAGCGCAGCCTGACCCTTGCGGAAAAGCTGGCAATGTTCGATCCCGCGAAGCATGGCGGGGAGGCAATGCCTACATCGCCGGTCGGCGCGGAGGCGATGTAATGGCGCGGAAGCTCTGGATACCAGAGCGCCGTGACATCATCTGGATAGACTGCAATCCGCAGGCAGGGAGGGAGATGAAAGACATGCATCCGTTGCTTGTCCTCTCTCCTCAGGCGTTCAACGAACGAACCGGCATTGTCATCGGACTACCAATGACCACTGCGGCCTACAACGAAACGAATCCATTTGCGATCGGTTTCGAGGGGCCTAAGGGCAAAGTGAGCTATGTGCTGGCCCACCAGCCAAAGTCCTTCGACTGGCGTGCGCGAGGTGCGAAGGCACACCCGTGGAAGCAAGCTCCCTCCGAGGTCTTCGCTGCTGCATGTGAGCAGCTGAACCAGATCATCGCCGTCGCCCACTAAGGCACCGTCCCGATCGCATCGATCGGGCCTCTATCACCCATCGGGGAACGCCCCGGTGGGGGCGTTCCCTTTTACAAGGTAACGCCGTGTTCAAACTCAACACCATCATCATTGAAGTCGGGCCTGTTCCCGCCGAGGAATCGTGCGCCCAGCTCGGCCAAGCCGACTATGAAGTGCGATCGCGCCAGGAGCGCGCTGTCTTCATCCGGCAACTGAGGCGCATCTTTGGCAATCCGGACCCGGTCGCACTCACGTTTGAGCGCCGTGGATACGCGCACGACTTCGGCCGCTATCATGAAGTGGTGGCCATCATGACTGCCGCGGGCGCCGGACTCTTTGACGAGGCCAGGATCCCGGCGCGCTGGGATGCGGTAGCGCTGGCGGAACTCACGTGGCTGCGCCTGCAAGCGCAGTGGCGCGACGAGGTCGCTGCCGGCACCGTCGACATGGCTGACGTACCGCCTGTGTTTCGCAGCAGCACGATTCCGGATTTCCCCGATCATCCTGCCTCGGCTTGGTGGGCGATGGGCTTCTCGCCTTTACCTGCTGGTCCGGCGATCTCCCTGCATTGATCTGGAGGCCGCATGTACAACGAGATTATTGAGCGCTTCGTCAGCTCTGCAGGCGGCGTGCGCTGCCTATCGCTCGGCTGCGAGCTTCGAGCGCGAAAGCCTGGAAGGCGTCCCCGGACACAGCCACGCTGCGGAGATTCGTTCGGAGTATAGAACGGCCAGGGAGCTTGAGCGGTTTTGCTCGTCGCTCGCCGCCAATGTGGTCAACCGCGCTCGCCGCGAGTTCGCACCTGCAGGAACTCGTCTGGACATCGACGACACCAAGGAGCACGAACGCGCGGGGCTGGATATTCGGGAGGCGCTGAGGACCGGCAATATCCCCGACATTGACCGACTGTGGTCATCGCTTCAGCGGCACTATGGCGGTGATAGCGGCAGGGATCTGGCATACCAGCAGGCTGCCCAGCGCATTATCCGAGGCTTCTGGCTCAACCGTCGCAGTGTGGTTCAACGAACCGCGTCTGCCGTGGTTCTGCGCTTGCGCGTGACATCGGAGGGTTGCTTTGGCCGATCAACACGGAAGGTGAGCTACTACAGCTACCAGAATGCTGCGGAATGCCTGGAGGGCCTCGCCGCCTTTGCAGGTAAAGCCGGCCAGCCCGCGTTGGCCAGCGGCCTGCTGCGCATTAACGTCCATAACATCGAATACAGCTACCGTGACAAGCAACACCATCCCGGGCTCGATATCGTTTTCTTCAAAGACGCTTGGGAGTTCAAATTCTCGCACCAGGTTGCTGATGATCTGATGCTGTTCGTCGGCGAGTATGGTGCTGCGTTTATGCAAGAGACGGACTGAGCAGACGGTTCATCCCGATCGACTCTATGCCCCGTCACCGACGGGGAGGATACCCCTATGACAAGTTGGTACGAGCCCTTGCGGGCCGTCGTAAGCCTCGGCTCGCAAGCCGAAAAGATTGCATGTGGGCGAGTTGCATGCGGCCCGCCAGCGCCATCTTTCGCAGTTCTTTACACCGGATGCGATCGCGCGCCTGAAGTGGGATGTGGTAGCAGCCTGGCGGTCGAACCGAAAGGTGTCCGTCCTGGACAATTCCGTCGGTTCCGGCCGTCTGCTGCAGTTTGCAGACCCGGCAAGGTACAGCCTGTTTGGTGTGGACGTGCACGAACCAACGATTGCGGCAGTCCAACAGGCAATCGAGACCGCAGGCTTCGATGGCAGCTTCCGGCACGCGGGGATGGAGGAGATCCACCCACGCAGGTTCGATATTGCGCTGATCAATCCGCCGTTCTCGACTCACCTCGAATCGCCTCACCTACAGCCCTACGACTGCACGACATGGGGCCGGTTTGGGCCCAGCACCAGCGCGTTGAGCCATGAGTACGCGCTGGCCCAGGCGCTCGAGGCTTCACAGGTCGTGGTCGCCTTGCTGCCGACCACGTTTGTCGACAAGTTTGCCAATGGGCGGATCGCACATGGCGAACCATATAGCGATGCCGCGCGCCGCGTGGTTGGAATCTTCGACCTACCCGCGAACGCGTTTCGGGAGGAAGGGGCCGAAGTGCACACCTCCATCGCCGTTTTCGCTCGCTATCGCTTGCGAGGAGCAATTCTGCGCCAGCCGGTGCAGGATCTTTCGACGCCACTGCCGAAGCTCGAGCTGGAGTGGGACGAGCGGCGATACGGCGAACCGAAGCTGGCCCACCAGCTGCTGGACGACCACGGTCCGGCGATCAGGCGGCCTGTAACCTCGCAGAAACGGGTACGCATCCCATGACGGGCGTCGAATCATACTCGGTTTCGAGTGCGGATTCACCGAGGCGATGGTGGTCAACCATGTGTTGGACCGCCGAGTCGTGTCGCTGGAAGGTCAGCGGCTGCGGCTTTCGCTATGCGGGCACCGGCCGGCTGGATCTGGAGGCCTACCTTGTGCAGGAGGATCCGATCGCTGCGCTTGGGCAGCTCGTCAGGCTGGTGAAGCGCGCCAGCGGCGAGCCGCAGTTCGCTCGGGGCTTTCTGGAGCATGCGCCGGCGGCTGTGCCGCAGTGCACCCAGTCGCGCGCGGCCGGGCCTTCGGTCGTACCGGCTCGACCGAGTCAATATGAGGCGAAAGGCGTATGAAATTGGCGAGCTTTTGGGCGACAGCGAAAGCTGTTCGCCCCATATGAGGGTTTCCGCATTCCCCGCTACGGAAAACGCTCTCGGACTTGCTCCCCGCCCTCCTTTCCAGAGGGCATTTTGTTGAAACAACTAGACTAGGAGCCAATCCGTCGACTACGGTCACCAGGTCGGGCGAGCGCCGGGCTATTTGATCCGGAGGGCTGACTTCGGATATCCTCTTACCACTTTCCGCGTCCCAGACGCATCGACCCCGCACCGCAAGGTGCCAGCTTCTGCAGTACGGTGGCCTCCCGCTTAGCCGGGCCAGTCCATCCATTCCATCCCACCGGGAACCACGTTCCCGGTGCGGCAACGGGTTCCCCATTCCTCTTCGGAGAACCCACAATGCTATACCCAACTGCTGTCGCCCTTCGCAAGATCCGTACGGCTCGCAATCCGCGCACGTACTTTGATTCGGTTGAAATGGCTGGAATCACCGAGTCCATCCGGGCTTCCGGTGTCTATCAACCCATCCTACATCGCCCCATCGAGGACGATGAGTTCGATTTCGAGCTCGTCGCTGGGGAGCAGCGCTACCGTGGCGTCGCGGAGGCCAATGGCTTGGCTTTCCGCTGAATTACGATTGGGAATCACAATGAAAAAATTGCCGGTTGACTACTACTTGACGCTTTCCGCCTTCCACCTATCGGAAGAGACTTTTTGCTGCTTTGGTCAAGAGCCCGTTTTGGCTAATAACTTTGCGAGCTATTTTGTGGAGGTCATTAACGTCTACGCACCTTCTGCTAGGCACTATGCAATACCAGAGGACCTGGAGAAGGTAATGCAATACGCGATGTCACTTGGCATCACGTTGCTGCATTTCGATGTGAGGGCCGACGAGATAGAGGTTTTGCCGCGGTATGAGTGGTCGTAGCCGTTTCGCGCCATGGGAAGAATTGAGGTGCCAATGCATGTTCGTGCTGTAAGGCGCAGAAGCCATGTAGGCGCGGCAAGCGGCCGCCAGCTGTCACCAAAACTTTGACGTTTTCCTCAAGGCCGCATTCCATACGAACCTGGTCTGTGTCTGGCTGTCCGCCACGTGGCAGCAACCAAATTGCGGGATCTTGCTACGCAAGCCAATATTGGCTATCCTCACATCACTTTCCGCGTCCCAGACGCATCGACCCCGCACCGCAAGGTGCCAGCTTCTGCAGTACGGTGCCCGCCCGCTTAGCCGGGCCAGTCCATCCATTCCATCCCACCGGGAACCACGTTCCCGGTGCGGCAACGGGTTCCCCATTGCTCTCCGGAGAACCCACAATGCAATATCCATCTGCTGTTGCCCTTCGCAAGATCCGTACTGGCCGCAATCCGCGCATGTACTTCGATCCGGTCGAAATGGCTGAACTCACCGAGTCCATCCGGACTTCCGGTGTCTACCAGCCCATCCTGCTTCGTCCGATCGAAGACGACGAGTTCGAGTTCGAGCTCATCGCAGGCGAGCGTCGCTACCGCGGTGCCGTGGAGGCCCACGGCATCGACTGGGTAATTCCCGCCCTCGTCAAGGTAATGACCGACGACGAGGCCGACCGAGCGGCGCTCATCGAGAACGTCCAGCGCGCGAACATGTCGCCGTCTGAAGAGGCCGTTGCCGCCTCGAAGATCGTCGGCCATTGCAAAGGTGATCGCGAGGAAGCCGCCAGGCTCCTGGGCTGGTCCCGCGCGACGCTGGATAAGCGCCTTGCTCTCATGAATTGCAGCCCGGATGTTCAGGCGGCACTGAATGAGCGCAAGATTCAACTCGGCCACGCCGAGTTGCTCGCCACACTCGCCAAGGACAAGCAGGACAAGCTCCTGCCGGTCATCATCAGCGAGAAAAAGGCGGTGTCGGAGTTGAAGAAAACGATCGAGGCGGCTGCGTGCAGCCTGGAAGTGGCCATCTTCGACAAGACCGACTGCGCCACGTGCCCGCACAACTCCTCGTTGCAAACGGAGATGTTTGGCGAGGCGATCGCGACCGGCAACTGCACCAACAAAGCCTGCTACGCCGAGAAGACCGACCGCAAGCTCGACGGCATCGTCTACGGGCTCAAGGAAGAGTATCCGATCGTGCGCATCATCCGGTCCGGCGACAACCATACCCGCATTCAGCTGAAGGTGGATGGTCCAACCGGGGTCGGTGAGGAGCAGGCCAAAGCTTGCCATGCCTGCCAGAACTTCGGTGCCGCGGTCAGCGGTCTGCCGGATTCCATGGGCAAGGTCTACAGCGGCCAGTGCTTCGACACGGCATGCAACCAGAAGAAGGTGGCTGCCCGAATCAAGGCGGAGCGTGATGCGGCCAAGGCGCCTGCTGCAAAGCAGACCGCTGACAAGCCAGCGGCGGCAACGAAGGGCGAAAAATCGTCCGCTACTGCCGAGAAGCCGGTCACGGTGATTAGCGAGTCGGAGAAGGTGAAGCAGTACCGCACCGAGCTCTGGCGCAAGGCGCTGCGCAAAGAAGTCGCGCAGAGTGCCGAGCAAGCCAACGCCTACCTGCTCGCAATCGCCATGAACGGTCTTTCGCGCAATATTGACGGCGACGTGATGGGCAAGTTCTTCGAAAAGCTCACCGAGCAGAAGTCGTCCTCGACCCTGCAAGGCTGTATCACGGCTGTGCATGGCATGGACGAGGGCCGTCGCCAGCAGTTGACGATCGGCATGACGGTGGCGGCAATTGGCGGCATGGAGGTGAACAACCTCCGGGAACTGTGCCGGTACCACAAGCTCGACCTGCGCAATCACTGGAACCTGCAGAAATCGCAGGACTTCCTGGAGATGCTGACCAAGTCCGAGATGAAGGTCCTGGCTGACGAACTTGGCATCCGCAAGGTGCTGGGAGACGGCTTTGCCAAGCTGTTTGGCAAATCCAAGGCTGAGGTCGTTGCCGGCCTTCTAGCCGTCGACGGCTTCGACTATACCGGCAAGGTGCCGAAGGTTCTCGGCTACTAATCTTCTTTCCAATCGGAGGCACCAAGGCGTCCTCCGCCTCATTCATTTCCCAAGGACTCACTATGTTCACTGAATTGGCTGCGCTCGTTCGCGCGAGCGAAAAGGTCGTCGTCACGCTCACCATGCAAGGCGACACCATGTCTGTCGTTGTCGTGCCCGTTGTCAAGGACGCTGCGGATGCTGCGCTGAGCACGCCCTTGGCGCTGTCGGCGACGCCGGCGGAGCTTGATGAAGGTTTCGCCGCGGCGATTGCTGGTGTCAGCGCTGCGCGTCAGTCGCTGGCTGAGCAGGCCGAGGCAACCAGGTCCATCCTGGAGGCGGCCAAGACCTCGCAGTCGACCAAAGCCACGAAGGCCCTGACCAAGGCGGCGGCGCCGACCGCATCGGAAACGTCCGAGGAGGACGATGACGACGACAAGCCGGAAGGCAGTGCTGGCGCGCAGGAAGCGGCGAAAGCTGACGACGGCGCGGCCAAGACGACCGGCACCGACCTCGCATCGCTGCTGTAAAGGAGACTGGCATGGCACTCGAAGTCAAGAAGCTCACGCGCGAGTTCTCCTATAACGGCATGACGCTGATGGACCCCGGTCCGCAGTTCACGCCCCAGCAGGTGCGCGACGTCTATTCCGCCCAGTACCCCGAGCTGACCACCGCCGCGGTGGATGGCCCGGAGCACAAGGGGGAAGTCGCGCGCTACACCTTCGTCCGCGCTGCCGGCGCGAAGGGCGCCGATGCGCAAATCTGACCTCATGAAGGCACTGTCCACGGGACAGTTTGCCTCCATCACCAGGGAGCCGCTCGAAAGGGCGGTTTTTTTACATTCTGAGGAGACTCAACAATGTTGTTCGATCCTCGGTCGTTTGTTCCTGACGTCCATCCGGGACAGCAACCCGCATGGACGTCACACCGAAAGCATCCCACTGCCGAACGTCGACCTGCCCATGATTTTCTGACGCTGCCGAAGCTTCCAGACTCTGTACCTGCCACT
Source organism: Cupriavidus sp. FW305-26 (assembly GCF_058787975.1). NCBI lineage: Bacteria > Pseudomonadati > Pseudomonadota > Betaproteobacteria > Burkholderiales > Burkholderiaceae > Cupriavidus > Cupriavidus sp. FW305-26. The sequence continues at coordinate 99,821 of NZ_JBYTAH010000005.1, read as the reverse complement.
GCGCGTCTCACCTATGGCGATGAGCTGGAGGTTGCGGATCTGGTGCTGGCGCAGTTTGCGGCCGGCACGCTAAGAGCCAGCGATGTGTCGAACCCGACCAGTGCGGGGGATGCTCTCGCACAGGCCATGTTCGCATGGCTGGGGAAGCGAATCCCAACGTGTCAGCGATTGCAGTTCGGCGTGACGCTGATCGATCGCGGCGCTGCCATGGACCAGGTCATGCAGTTCGGCTGGGAAGACGGGCTGGAAGCGCCGCTCTACCTGGCCATCGAACTTCCCGGCGAGGAGGTGTATGCGATCGGGGAAGCGCGGGCGCAAGCCATTCGTGCGGCCCACCCGTCGTTGCTCTTCACGGCAATGAACCTGATCAATGCCGCGTGCGGCAAGTCGCTGTTCGTCCGTACGCCTGACATACTGCTGGACCAGTTCGCCCGCTGGCATTGGGATTACGACGCGACCCTGGCCGACGACGAGAACGCCCGGGAGTTCCTCAAGGAGAACTTCGGCGGCGAGGATGCCGACATCGAGCGCTATCTGCCGTCGGTGGTGCGCGCCGAGCTTGCACCTGACGACACCCTGCCACGGTATGCGCACGTCGACGCGGCTTCCGCGCATCTGCGTGAGCTGGGACCGCGCAACTTGCGTGCCCTGGCGCGCATGCATAGTGGGTGGCTGGGCGAGCTTTGTACGGCGCTCGCCGACCTTCGGCTGTTGCTGGCGAGGGTGGGGGAGCGGTCAGCCATTGCCGGCGCCCAATGCGCAGAGCCGGCCTATTCGGCCGCGACCATCGCCTATCGTCCCAGTGACCATGTGTCGGAGATCCTGGACGACCACTACGAATGCCTGAACAACGCTGGCGACGCCACGATGTTCCAATGCTTCATTCCTCTTGCAGACGACGCCGCGGCGATCCGCCAGCAGTTCTGCGATCTGGCAGACATGCTGCAAATCATCGGCGCGCTTGACGGCGTGCTCACACTCATTTCTTCATAGGAGGGCCTCATGGCCGAGATCCTGACCGCGTCGCGGTCGCATGACGTGGCGCTGCAAGGGGCCATATTGCTTTATGGCCGCGCTGTCGGAGACTTTTCGTATGCCACCGCGCATCGAATCGAACCGGACGGAAACACCGGCCGCCCCGTGATCGGGGCCGGCACGCCGCTCAATCGGCTGGCGCTGATTCAAGCGGTGCGCCAGGTCGCCGAGGCCTCGTTGCCAAAGGGCGAGTTCCTGACGCCCAATGTGCTGTCGATCAGCCCCGCCGCAGTGACGTGGTGGTGTCCGGCAGACCGTCGACGCGTCTTCTTCAACTGCAAAGAGCTTGGCGAGTGCAGCGCCGTGGTGCCGCACCCGCCCCTCGTCTTCCAGGCGTCGCACACGGGGTTCCGTGTCTTCGCACTGCCCGGGCAGGAGCGGCCGGTGCCGGCAACGGTGCTTTACGAGCCGCCTTACTTCAACACGTGGGACAACGGGAAGATCTGCATTGGGAGCGCACATGTGCCCAAGCAGATCGACGTCGCATCTGTTGCAGGATGGGAATCCGGGTTCTTCAACTCGGCATTCACCCATCCCAACCACGGCGGCCAGCGCGTGAAGTACAAGCGCGGCGCCTACGCCTTCTGGAAAGACATGCTCGGCGGGCAGTTTCCGGACTACCCGAGGCAGGTTCTCATCCCCATGAAACGTACGCTGGCCGATCTGATCGCCGGCAAACTGGACCATTGATCATGCATCCTGCTGATGTGACCCTGCAACAATCCTTCCCGTCCATCATGATGCCGCGCCTTTCCAAGCTCGAACCCATGACCCGGGCGGGGGAGCGGCTGCTCATCGCAGCCAACGGTGTTTTCCTCGAGATCACGCGCCCCTGGCTAAGGGTTGTTCGCCGGCTTGGCGGCTTTCAGCATCGCACGGCCATCCCGTATGGCAACGCGGGCGAAGAGACGGATCTCCTGTGCGGCCGCATTCCCGCACAATTGATCGGCAAATTTGCCGAAATGGCGCGCGCCGCCTATCCGAAGGAAACGGGTGCATGGCTGGTGTGGAATACCTCGAACCATGCCTTCAGGCTGGTCCCGGTGCAGATCCTCGAGCATAGTGCTGGTCACCTGAAGTATGACCGGCCAGCGTTGGCAGACGATGACATGCTGGTGGTGGACTGCCATTCGCATGGCAGATCACCTGCATTCTTCTCGCCTATAGACGATGAAGACGATCAGCACGACGTGAAGTTTGCGTTCGTGTTGGGAAACTGCGCCGCGCCGGTGCCGTCCATGGCCCTCCGGCTTTGTGCCAAGGGAATCTTCGAGGACATCGAGACTGTGCCAGCAGAGTGGTATGCGGCTGCATCCTTGGAGGTCGTGGAATGATCGAGCATCGTATTCCCGAGATCATGACCCGACGCGCCTGGAATGTTGTCGTCGTCGGTGCCGGCGGTACTGGCAGCGCCTTGCTACCCAATCTGGCGCGGCTGCATCACGCCATGCTTGAGCTGGGCCACCCCGGTGGCATCGAGTGCACGGTCTACGATGACGATACGGTCAGCGAGACCAATGTCGGCCGCCAGGGCTTCTATCCCGTGGACGTCGGTCAGCCCAAGGCGACTTTGCTGGTCAACCGGCTCAACAATCTGATGGGCACGCGCTGGGAAGCGCGCGTCTGTCGCGTTGGTAGCCGGGATCGCTTTACCTGCGACATGGTGGTCGGCTGCGTCGACACACGGCAGGCTCGTAAGGCCATCCTGGGCGCGATCAGCCGGGGGACCGGTGGCTACTATCTTGACTGCGGCAACGATTCGGACAGTGGCCAGGTCATCCTCGGTCAGGTTCGCGGCAAGGCCGCTGAGCGACTGCCTCACGTGGGCGATCTCTTTCCGGAGCTGTTGGACCCGAAAGGGGACAAGAAGGACACGGCTCCGTCGTGCTCCATGGCCGAAGCACTTAGCAAGCAGTCGCTGGTCATCAACCAGGCGATGGCGGTGCAAGCGTACAACCTGCTGTGGACGCTGTTTCGCACGGGCACCCTGCAGTACTGCGGCGCGTTCGTGAATCTGGCGGTGGGTCGCACGAATACGCTGCCAGTGGATCCCCAGGCTTGGGAACGATTCGGGTATCACCTCCCCGAGCCGAAGCGGCGTGCGAAACCCGTCCCGCGCCAAGCCGGTTGAGCCCTCCGCGTTGTTGGGGATGGCTTTTCCCTTTGGCGAGTTCGGGTTGCATTAATCCGGGGCCCGTTTGACCGTAATATCCGCGCCGCTGGCGCGAACCACCTTCATCAACCCGTTGGGGCACTAGCCCTGCGGGCGTGCTCCATCTCTTACCTTGGAGCACTTCATGAGCAATTCTTCCAACACGCCGCGCGCTTATCATCGCATCTTTGTGACCGGGAGCTGGCTGCCGGACAACACCGCGGTCGGCGCCTACTGGAACGGCACGATGTGGAACGGCTTTCCGGTCCCTGTGTTCACACGCGAAGACGGCGACGGACTGTGTGCGGTCATGCCGAACCTTGTCTACGTGGAGCGCCGGCAGGCGTTCCTCTTCGACGAAAATCAGCACGTTGAATGGTTTCGTCCCTCGATCGCCGTGGTGGACGGCAAGGAACAGCACCTCTACGCAATCGGCGATAGCTGGTGTTGGCAGTTCGCGGAGACTAGGGACGATGCGAGCAACGGGATCTGGCTCTCCGGTAGCTACCTGCAACTCCGTCTGCGACCGGGTGTGCACGCATGGATTCAGGGACTGGCACGGTCGAATGGCCAGGCGGTGGAACACTACGCTGAACTTCTGCTGGCAAGCTTCTGCGAAGAGCGCAGGGACGGGCGGCCCAAGTTCGATCTATCCGGCTTCGAGGCGACAGCGTCGCGCGCGCAGCACGCAACACACATTCCGGATGGCGATGCCGTGCGCGTGCACCGTGGACCGTGGCTCAACGTCGTGGACGCTGTGTTGTCGCTCGTCGCAGCAGAAGACGGCGGCGAGCCATCGAGGCTCTCGCGCGAGATATTTGCAGAGGCCGTGCTGGATGGTCTCGCTCGTGAGCTCGGCGGTGTGGTGTAGCCGGACCTCTCCACATTCTCCGCCGAGCCTGCTACCATTGCGTCACCTACCGCGTCTCAGACGCATCGACCCCTTCCGGTTGTATAGCCGGACATCTCTTCTCTCTCCTACGGGCCTTCCTGCCCGTGGGCATGTTGGCCCTTTTTCCTTGAGGCCATCATGTTCAAGCGATTCTTCCTGCTTTGCCTTTGCTGCGCCATTTTCACCGGCTGCGCTGCACAGCCGACTTCGCCGAACACCTATCGGGGTTCCGAAGCGCTACGCCGTGGTAGCGCCGAAGCTGTCACCGTCGTCCGGGTGCGTCCGGTCACGATCGTTGACAGCGACGGATTGATGTCGGCGAAGACTGGTGTGCCTGGTGTTCTCGGCGCCGTTGTCGGCGCCGTGCTTGGCGCTCGCGTCATTGGCAACGGCAACGGTCGTTACCTGGCTGGCGCCTTATCGGGCACCGTCTCCGCGGTGATCGCGCAAACGGCAGCCAACCATCTGGGCCGCCGCAACGGCGTTGAGGTCATTGTCCGCACGGACAACGGCCGGCAAATCGTCGTCACCCAGGATGCCGATCAGCAGTTCGTCACTGGCGAGCAGCTGTACCTCGTCTCGAGTGCCGGTGGCTATCGCTTGACTCGCTAACAGGCTCCAGTCCGGAGCCTCGTCTCTTTCACCTTCCCCACGCGGGCCTCCCGCGCGGGGGGTCTGTCGCGACCTGGAGTTCACCATGTTCGACGTTGCAGAAGCATCCCCCATCACCATTACCCCAATCGAAACGAAAGGGAAATACATCTTTGAAGTCGCGGATAACATCCGTCGGCAACTGCGCAGTGCTGGGCTCGAGCCGGAATGGCTCAACGCTGCCAACTTCATGGATGACGACAACGAAGCCTTGTACGGTCCGAAGTCGTCCCGTCAGTGGCCCCAGTTCGGTGCACGTGAACGGCTTGCCGTCTCCGTGCATCGCGGCTGGTCGGAGGGGTGGGCGGTCTTCGTTGATCGCGTCGGTTACACCGGCGATGCGTCCAACCTGGTCACCACTGCCCAGAAACTGTTGGTCGGCAAGATGCTGTCCGAGCGCCAAGCCTGGGACACTGTCCGCGCGATCAGCAAGATGTTCGATATTGCCTGATATCCAGGCCTATCCCTTCGCAAGCCCGAGAGGGCTTGCCCAACCCCTCGGGGTTCGGCAAGTCGCTTTCACCCGCGTTATCGACGCATCGACCCACTGTCCGGCAACTCCGGACCAACCCATTGCGGGACACTCATCCCGACAAGGGAGGGGATGTCTCCATCTGATTCGAGGATATCCATGAAGCTTCCCAAGTCTTTTCTTCTTCCCCACGCTCCCGGCACTCCGGCAGCATGCCAGGCGCTGCGTCGCGACGCATGCCGCATGCTGCGCCGCTTTGCCGGTGACATGGCCTTGCGCTCACGCGATTACACGATCCGTGAGCATCGTCAACGCCGGCGCGAGGTGGCCGTGTTCGCGCTTCAGACGGAATCGTTGCTGCTCGAGATCCAGTATCCGCCAGGCGCCGAAGGCATTCGTATGTCCTACCGGACGTGCCGCGGTCGCAATGACCTCAGCGGTGGCCGCAACAACGCCATCCATTTGCCTTCACTCTGCACCGATGAGGGCTATACAAATCTGCTGACCACGCTTCGCGTGGTTGCTGGTCGGCGCAGTTGAGGGATCATCATGACGACGCTTATCAAGGTCTCATTCACATCAACGGCAGGCGAGGAAATCAACGTTCAGGCGCAGTTCGAGCCGATGTCTGAGCTCGTGACGCTGCCCTCACAATTGCTTGAGCATGTACAGCGAGCCAGGGCTGCAGGTGATGGGCATGCCCTCGTTGCCGATGAGGACGGGTATCGCTATCCGCTGCAGCCGGTTGGAGATGGTGCTTACCAGCTTGACCGCTCGCGTCGGCATCGACAAAGGCGACTGGAGCAAGCCTGGAAGGCTGTTACGGCGCCAACCAGGAGTCAGCGGCAGCAGTCTGGCCGCTTTGCACACACGCTGTCAGCCGCTGCGCTCCTCGGCGCCAGCGTCTACGTGGGGTCTAGCAACGTATGGACGCTGATCGCCCTAACCGACGTTCTGAGCCTCGTCGGTGTCGGCGCTGCACTATTTCTCGTAGGCGCAGTTCTTTCCAAAGGAGACTGAGTGATGACTCTCGGCCTTTTTGTATGGATTCTCGGCGGTGCCATCTTGGCCTTCCTGCTCTGGGCAGACCGAAACGGTCGTCGTGTACACAAGGACTAAGCGCAGTTTCGTCCACGCCCAGCCATCTGCGGTCGCAAGTCCGCAAGCGCCGATCCAATCGGCTCACCGCATGAACGCACTCCACATAAGGATTGCGTTTTCATTTCCGGACCCACACGGGCGTCGCCCCGATGGGGCGGCTCCCTCTCACAGGAGTATCCCCAATGAACGACATCGTCTATGGCGCTGGCTCGGCCAGCTATCCTGCCGGCGTGCTGTTGCGCGTCGGCCTCTATGACTCGAACCTGCGTCCGGCACTCCAGCTGGTCTGCGCTGACGATGGCATGCCCTATGCCTCGCTCAGCGTGAACTTGCCTGAGGCGCCATTGCTCGCCGGCGAATTCTGCGTGGCGGCCGACTGGAACCTCCCCGCGGACCTGAAAGCGACGTTGCTTGCCACCGGCAAGTTCGCTGACACTGGCCGCAGTACCGCAGGCTGCGACCAGGGCGGCTCTATCTGGCGCATCACGTGTCCCGAGCTGCTGTCGCAGGTTGCGGCTGCCCGGATTGTCGCCAGCCGGTCCCGTCCGACCTCGCGCATGGCCGCCTTCGCTTAGCGCTACATCCCATTTCCAACCCTTTCGGGGCACGTCCCCGAAGGGGCGCGCTCCGTCCTGGAGCACTTCATGTATGTCATCACACTCGGCCAGCGTGCCGAAACTCGCACGACGCTCGCCGGCGTGCTGCATCTGCTCAACGACGACCGAGGCGAGACGGCCCAGCCGCGCTTCGAAGAGATCGCGGTGCGGCCCGTCGAAGCAGGAGATATTCCTGTTGTACGCTTGCCGCATGGCAGGTTCGGCGTTCGTCCTGGCGGAAGCGCCCGTTCGATTCTCGCGCGGGTCATCGATGAGGTGGATCGCTTCATCGTACGTGTGGGCGGAAAGGTCCTGCGTCCGCAGGAAATGAGTCGTGCATCCTGGGGTGCCATACTGGCGGCGGGCCGCTTGGCCTACTTCCCGGAGGAAGCCATCGACTTGTCACCAGGCGCGGCCGGACCGCTGTTCCAGACGGCGGATCTCTTCGAGGAGTCGGGGCCCTTCGACATTGCGCAATATATGCAGTCCGAATTTGTCCGGCGCTTTGGCTATGGCACCAACGGGCCGTTGTACGACCCAGCTCAGATCCCGAACGCCCGTCATGAAGTGCATGTCGCGTACGCGCTCTTGCGAGGCGAAAAGCTTCGTGATTGTGTGCTGAACACGTACCGCGACAATCCGCGTTTCGGGCGGTCGGACCTGGACTGGCTGGAGCCGCTGATCGCTGTGCCTGCACTGCGTGGCGCGCTGCCGGCCCATCACCTGCAGGCTCTCTGCCGTCTCCTGCGACTCGAGAAGATCGCAATCACGCCGCAGAACGCGCCGAAGCTCCTGGCGATCGTTCGACGCGTCCCTGCCGACGGCACCGATGTGCACGTGGACGACGCCCTGTACGAGGCTGGCGTACTTGCACCACGGCCCACCCCTGTGGCGCGCCCGGCGGAGGGGCAGGCCGCAGCGCCCGTCTCTGCGCTTGCCTCGCGGATTCATCACCTCATCACGCTGCGGCAGTTCCATGCGACGATGGATAAGGCGAAGGCGCAGCGCGAAGCGTTGGAGATCAGCCAGCGGCATTTTGACGACATTGCCAGGCGGGCAGTGCATGCCCGTGTGGCGACCGGCTTCGACTGGCCCAACAAGGTCGCACTGGGGGTCCTTCAACGGGACGTGGCCACGCTTTTGCATATCTTCGACAATCCGAAGGACTGGAATGTCGACTCCAAGCGCGCCTTGCGCGAAGAGCTCGACGTCGACCTGCTGCAATGCACCGCGGCGGTTCGTCGCCAGCGCATCTTTGAGATGTGCGGCTTCTCAGCGGCGGAGCAACAGCGCTGGGAGCAGCAGGCGGCGGCCGCGAAAGCTAGCCGGCTGGCGTTGCAGGATTTCGAGGATGCCCGCAAGCGGGCTGAGGCGTCGAACTGGCGGCTTGAGAGCGGGAAGGTACTCAATGGCCGCGAGTACGTGGACTTCTGCATTGCCGAGGGCTTCTCGGAGATCGTCGATGTGCCGCGCGGTCGCGCGCGCGAATATCGCATCCGCGATCCGCACCGCAGCATGTCCCGACGCCTGCGCGCCAAGGATGGCACGCTGGCCTATGCCAGGGCAAAGCTGGCGCAGGCCGGCACGCCCAGGGCGCTCGCAGCCTGAATGAACTTACCCCTGGCCAACCGGCCGGGGGATTTCCTTGAAACACATAGCAAAGGTGCGAGTTTTCAGCGGCACCGAATGTCACGTCGTAAGTTAGCCTCTCTCCATCGCGAGCTGTGTTCGCACTGATCCGGATCAGTCCAAACACAGTTTCACCCGCGTCCTGGACGCATCGACCCCAACGCCGGCCTGCCGGCCATCTCTTGAACCTCCCCACAGGGACCGCTCCCTGTGGGGGACGGCCTGTGGGATCCCCCTAAGGAATCCCATGGAACTCAATCCCTCCCAACTGCAGAAGCTACTTGCTGCTTGCATTCCGGCCACGCTGCCCGTCCTCGTGACTGGTGCGCCTGGCATCGGCAAGAGCGATATCGTCGCTCAGGCCGCCGCGGACGCTGGCCATGAGCTGCTCATCTCTCATCCTGTGGTCGAAGATCCGACCGATTCGAAGGGCTTGCCCTTCCCGTCGTCCGACGGCGCTCACGCCCGGTTCCTGCCCTTCGGGGATCTGGAGCGCGCGCTGGGTGCTCGGCGTCCGCTGGTCTGGTTTATCGACGACCTGGGCCAGGCCACGCCAGCCGTCCAGGCGGCCAAGATGCAGCTGCTGCTGGCCCGCCGGATCGGCGAGCACGCACTGCCGCCACATGTGACCTTCATTGCTGCAACTAACCGCCGCGTCGACAATGCCGGCGTCTCCAACATCCTCGACCCGCTGAAGTCACGCTTCGCGACGATTGTGGAGCTGATAACGTCGATCGAGGACTGGACGCGCTGGGCGGTGGCAACGAACCAGCCGCCGGAGCTGATCGCGTTCTTGCGGTTTAAGCCCGATCTGCTGCTGTCCGAAGACCGGACTCGCGAGATCGAGAACCTTCCCAGCCCCCGAAGCTGGGGGATGGTCGGCAAGCTGTCGAAGGTGGTGCCTGCCGAACTCGAGCATGTGGCCTTCGCCGGCGCTGTCGGGGAGGGCGCTGCGACGGAGTTTGTCTCGTTCAAGCGCCTCTTTCGCCAGATGCCGTCTCCGGATGGCGTACTTGCGGCGCCCGCCTCCGCACCGATCCCGACCGATGTCGCGGTGCAGTACGGCATTGCCACGGCGCTCGCGCGCCTGGCCAACGCCAACAACTTCGATCGCGTGATGGTCTATGCGAACCGGCTCCACGAAGCGGGGCTCGGCGAGTTCGCCGTGCTCCTTGTGCGAGACGCCGTGGAGCGCGATGCGTCGATCGCCAGCACCCCTGCATTCATCGTGGCGCAGGGCGGCCCGATCGGGACTCACATCCGCGGCCAGTAAAGCCGCCTTTCTGCAACAGCAACACATCTGCCGGCCGGCTCGGGTCTACCCGAGTCGGCCTTTTTCCTTTCCGCTGCCGCTTTGCGGCACATTTCTGTGAGGATTCATCATGAACATTACCAACCTGACGTCCCGCGTCATGCTGTCGACCCTCAACATCTCCGTCTGGCGCGCACGTCGCTTCGATACCCGTGCTACGCAGGAGGTGGAGGCCAAGCACGAAGCCAAGGACATCGGTCGCTTCAACAAGCGGCTGCTGACCGACGGTGCAACGTCCTACAAGGAGGTCTGCGCCATTGGCAATCGTGCGCGCTCGCTGTTCGATAGCCACTCGCTGGACTACGACCAGCTGGGCGTGCGTCTGCTGCCCACGACCGTCTACATGGAGGTCGCGGAGAAGCTGCGCGCGCTGCGCGATGAGTTCGACGGCGCCAAGGCGCAGTTCCTGGCCGACTATCCGCGCCTGAAGGACGAAGCACGGGTCGCGCTCAACGGTCTCTTCGACGAGGCGGATTATCCGACCGAGGCAGAGCTGCGTAAGAAGTTCGGTATCCGCTTCTCCGTGCTGCCTTTCCCCGATGCTAGCCAGTTCGGCATCGATCTGCCGCCCGACGTGCTGCAAGGCCTCCGCGACGAGATGGACGCGCGAGTCATGGGCGCTGTGAAAACGGCCAACAATGACCTGGTGGGCCGTCTGTACGAAGCCGTGCAGCACTTCGCCAACCGCCTGTATGGGGAAGGCAATGTGCGGCTTGACGTGGCCGACAAGTTGCGTGAACTCAGTGCGCTGCTGCCGAGGCTAAACTTCTCTGAAGACCCCGTGCTCGCGGACATCCTCGCCACGACCCAGGACCAGCTTGCTTGCTACACCGGGGCACAGCTCAAGGATGACCCGCTGCTGCGGCTGAACGTGGCTGAGCGCGCGATGGAAATCGAAGCGCAGATGGCCGCATTCATGGGCGGCCCGCCGCCGGCGCTGACGCGCGAGCAGGGCGACATGCCCATGCTGCAATTGCTTGCCGCGTGAGGTTGCCATGCATGCGCGAATCGTGAAGCAGCGCGCGGCGCTGGTGCTATCGCAACCATTCTTCGGTGCGCTGGCCCTGCGCTTGGCCCTCGTTGAGGATCCGGCGTGCGAGAGCTTGTGGGTCGATGGCGTGCGCCTGGGCTACAACCCGGCGTATGTCGAGACGCTCGATGACCTCGAACTGCGGGGCGTGCTCGCGCACGAAGTGCTCCACGTGGCCAATGGCCATTGTTGGCGCATGGGGGCGCGGGATCAGGAGCGGTGGAACCGCGCGTGTGACTATGCGGTGAACCCGCTGGTGCTCAACGCCCAGTTCAAGCTGCCTCAGGGCGTCTTGCTAGACGGGCGATACCTGGGCAAGTCGGCAGAGGAAATCTACGCGATGCTGCGGCAGGAAGAATCGTCGCAGCAGCCGGATGCCGAGGCTGGCAGCGGCTCGGGAACTGAGCCGTCACCGCAAGCCGGTGGTCAGCAGCCAGCACCACCTTCGACAGGCTGTGGCGAGGTGCGGCAATACACGGGCGCCGACCGGCCGACGGTGGAGGGCGAATGGCGCGTAGCCGTGAATCAGGCTGCGAAAGCGGCCAAGATGCGCGGCGCGCTGCCTGGCGACCTTGAGCACCTGGTGGAAGCCGCGCTTCGGCCGTCTGTCGACTGGCGAGCGGTGTTGCACCGCTTCGCCGCCCAGGCGGCCCGGTCGGACTACAGCTGGAAAGTGCCCAACCGTCGCTACGCCCACTTGGGCCTCTATCTGCCGTCGTTGCATTCCGAAGCGGTGGGAGACGCGGTGTTCGTGCGCGACTCCAGCGGCTCGGTCTTCGACGAGACGCAGCGGCAGTTTGCGGCGGAGATTATTGCGGTGCACCAACACCTGCAGCCGGCCCGGCTTATCGTCATCGATTGCGATACGCGGGTCACGCAGGTACAGGTCTTTGAGCGCGACGAGGTGGTTGACCTGCAGCGGCTGAAGGGCGGCGGGGGGACCAGTTTCAAGCCGCCCTTCGCGTGGCTGGAGCATGAGGGTATCGAGCCAGCCTTCCTCGTCTACCTCACCGACCTGTACGGTGCATTCCCTGCCGCGGCGCCTAGCTATCCAGCCCTCTGGGCTTCAGTCACGCCGCTGGATCGCATCGCCGCACCACCTTTCGGTGAATGCCTAGAGGTGATCGTTTGACGCGAGCCCTGGCTACGGCCGGGGCACTTTCTGCGGAACGAAGTCACCACTGATCTGTCCATTCCTGTAACCCCTCAAGCGAGCCACGGACGTGCCGATCGTGGGTACCGAAGTGGTCGTAGCAGGCTCCAGCCCCGGCGCACCCCGGGGCGTTTCTTTTTGGATTCCTATGTCAGCAAGCATTGCTCAATCCGAAGCATGTGGTCGGACTGTCCGCGTAGCCGAAACAACGGCAGGTGTCAGTCGCAGTGAGCGGCTGGGCCGTTGCCAAAGGCAGCACGCGAGTTGCCGGCATGGGACGCCAGAGGAGCGAGCTTTGGAACCCCAGCTTCTTGTGATGGACGTCGACCGCCTGCCGAGACATGGCATCGCGCGCCGTGTCGACGAGTGGTTCTCAGTAGTCCGCAACCGACATTTCTTGCCGTTTGACGACTGGCTTGCAATCGTTGCAATGCCCGTGCAATCTGCAGTGGCGGGCATGCGATTGTCGCAAGGCAATGTCGCGTTTGAACTGCGCCACGGCAAGCAATACGCGATCGAAGACTCGGCGCATGGCGCCAGGACGTTTCAATGCATCATTGACAGCCGCGTGCCGCTTGTGGCCTTCATTGACGAGCCAGGCTACCGGGGACCGTGGATCACGGTCCGAAATCTCTTTACTATCGAAGAGATGGTGAGCATGCGCGAACTGCGCGAATGAAAAAGGAAAGGGCCCAACGCGTCTGCGTGTCGGGCCCTTGTTCTTTACGGGTTTTGGCAGAAAGACGACACTTATGTGCGAGCTTTCCGGAAAATTGCCTTGAGCATGCTCATACTTTTGCCGCCGGCTCGGCCTCCGTCGTCGGCGCGGTGGCTTCGATTGTCGCCCCCAGACCGTCGCCATAGGTGAGGGTGGGAATCCGCGAGATGGTCCCCTCCAAGGCTGCAGAGGTACCAAGCCGGATGGTACCGGCATAGGCAATCCGGCCCTTCACGCGGCCATTGATATGCAAGGAGATCCGGGCCGCCACATCGCCCTCGACGGTGCCATCGATCAGCACGCGATCGCCTTCAACGGTGCCACGAATCAGCCCTTCCGCACCGATATGGAACAAGCCTCGGGACGAACGCAAATCGCCGTCGACCAGGCCAAAACAGCTGACGCCGTGGTCGCAGGCCACGTGCCCGTGGATACTAAGTCCGGCCTGAATCAAACAGGTCTGGATGACTTGACCGACAGCTGGCCGGCCCTTTTTTGCAATCTTTGCAGCGCATAAGACACAAAGAGGGCGACTGTCGCGAGGTCATGCGTAATCGCGCGTCAGGCGTGTGCTTTGGAGCCGTGGAGCTGAAGTCCCAACGCCTTGATCACCTTCAAGATCGTGCCAAAGCTCGGATTGCCTTCCGTCGACAGCGCCTTGTATAGACCTTCGCGCGACATGCCAGCGTCCCGCGCAACTTGCGCCATGCCGCGCGCCCGCGCAATCACGCCAAGCGCATGGGCAATGAAGGTTGGATCGTCGCCGCCTTCTAGCAGGCAGGCTTCGAAATACTCGGCGATGTCGTCTTCCGACTTCAGGTGCTCGGCCGAATCCCACGGCCGGGTTTTGATTTTGTCCATTGCTCACTCCGTATCAAGTTGACCAAGCATCTTGTGTGCGGCCTTGATGTCTGCCTTCTGCGTGGATTTGTCACCGCCACACAGCAGAATCACCACGACGGCGCCGCGCTGCACGTAGTAGACGCGGTAGCCCGGGCCGTGGTCGATCCGCAGCTCAGTGATTGGCGCCCCAGCGGAATTCGTGTCGCCAGGGTTGCCCATCGCCAGACGGTCAATGCGTGCTTGAATGCGGCGCTGGGCCATACGGTCCTTGAGGCTGTCGAACCAGGCGTCGAAGACTTCAGTCGTGCGGATCGTGATCATGGGAGAAGTGTAATCCGTGGTTCACGGGATGTCAACTGTGGTTCACAGTTTGTCAACGGCCCAGCATGACAGAGCAGATCCAATGAAAGGGCCCAACGCGTCTGCGTGTCGGGCCCTTGTTCTTTACGGGTTTTGGCAGAAAGACGACGTTTATGTGCGAGCTTTCCGGAAAATTGCCTTGAGCATGCTCATACTTTTTTCGCCGGCTCGGCCTCCGTCGTCGGCGCGGTGGCTTCGATTGTCGCCTCCAGACCGTAGCCATAGGTGAGGGTGGGAATCCGCGAGATGGTCCCCTCCAAGGCTGCAGAGGTACCAAGCCGGATGGTACCGGCATAGGCAATCCGGCCTTTCACGCGGCCGTTGATATGCAAGGAGATCCGGGCTGCCACATCGCCCTCGACGGTGCCATCGATCAGCACGTAATCGCCTTCCACGGTGCCCCGAATCAGCCCTTCCGCACCGATATGGACCAAGCCTCGGGACGAGCGCAAATCGCCATCGACCAGGCCAAAGCAGCTGACGCCGTGATCGCAGGCCACGTGCCCGTGGATACTGAGTCCCGCCTGAATCAAACTGAAGGTTCTTTGCTGGGTCATGTCGGGAATCAGAACAGTTTGATCTCGTTACCGCGGCTGGCTGCCGGGGTTACCTGCGCGGTTTGTGCGGGGGAGGCCTGTTGCTGCCTGGTGGGCGCCGACGCAGCCACGTTCTGCTTCGGGGCTTGCGGCTTGGGCGCTTGGGGCTTGGCCCGGGTCTCGGCAGCGGTTGCTGAGCTCGCAGCAGGCGCGGCCGCGGAGACCGCCGGCGCGGCAGAGGGCGAGGGGACAGTTGTGGGCTCAGCAGCGGCTGGCTGCGCGACGCTTGGCTGCGACGCGGGCCATTCGTGGCCACCCTCTTCGGCTGGTGCATTGGCCGCTGGCAAAGCAGCAGCCGTCGACGACTCGGGGCGCCTGTGCGCGTCGCCCGCCGCGAGCCAGCGCCCGCCGCCGAAGGCAAGAACGGCAATCAGCACAATGGCAAGGCCCTGCCAATGGATCGGTTTGACACGCGCCCAGACGGACACCGTCTCGTTCCCGGACGGCGTGTGAGGCGGGGGCAGCGCCGACGGGGCGCCACGGCTGGTGGCACCGGACAGGGCCAGTTCGATCGTGACGGGCGGTTCCGCGTAGTGCGCGTGCAGGCGTTCGATTTCCTTGATGTCCATACTGTCTTTCGTGTATCAAGCTTGATCGATCAGCTTTCCGTCGGGGGAGAAGCAGTCGTTGTCGGGCATGCAAAGCCGGTGGATCGCGCGGATTTGTCTCGCGGCGCCAAAGATCGCTTCGTCCTTCTCAGTGTCGGTAATGGACTGGGCCATGTAGGCCCCGAGCGCACGGTGGAAGAGCCTGTCGTGCTGGTTAAGCAGCCGGATTAGCCGTCCGGCTAGCGAGTGTGTCACCACAAGCTGCCGTTGGTCGAACCTAAGGCTGAGATGACGCCTTGGCTGCCGCTCAATCCATTGCAGCCTCGCGTCCATCCATTCCTGCGCCGCTCGGAAGGTCTCGTCCAGGGCGAGGATCTTGCCTTTGCTGGCCACTGAGAATTTTGACGTGATGTAGTTGTAGTCGCTGCGCAGGAAGTTCCGTACGAAGTCGGTGCAGTAGGACACTTCTGTGCCGCTGTCCGTTTGAGGAACGATCTTGGCGACGCGTCCCTCGCTGAGCATCCGGCGGATGGGCTTGGGTCCGGCGTCTGCTGCGGTGGTGTCAGAAGGCGCGTCCCGCGACGATATCAGCGGTATCGGACGCGGCTCGCCATCGGGCAGATGGTGGGAAGGTTCGGCCATGTTTCATGTGGTGGGATCTCTCTCAGCAGGAATTCTGAGACAAAATACTGCACACATGCCCGGAGAAAGCGACACATAACTGGCGAGCTTTCTGACTTTTTTCCAGGTGCCGATGTGCCACAATTCACTCACACCTCGCGTCACTGACGCATCGACCCTGACTCCTGGCGAGTCCATCTTTTGCTTCAAGTCGTGCCATTTGCGCACGCGCCGACCGGTTGGCTACCGGTGTGGATATTCCTTGTGATAAGTGTTTTCGCCGAGCACTTCCCTCATCAGCTCGTAATACGCGTCCTTCGCTGTGCCTCTTCATGAGTGCAAGCTGGACACCGTTCGAGCCTGGGACCATGTGGCGTCTCTCTCCAGGCCCCTCCTAGGCAGAACGGCTGACGTCGAGCCGATCCGTGAACCTGCGGCCGAACCTGTGGGTTCGCGAAATGGGTTGTTGTGCAGCGTGACCATGCTGCACGAGGACGACTTTACGTCCTCAGCATGAGCGGCGCGTACGTAGCGCGCTGCTCCCTGAGTGCCACGCCCCCGGAAGGGGCGTGGCATGCAGGTCTCTTGAACAAAGCTCGCTTTCCGGCGCACCCGGGACGCGGGCTTATTTTGTTTGTGAGAAGCCTGTTTCGGGGAGATGCCATGCACCACGATTCCGAGATTTCCGCCGCCATCGCGGCAACGCTGCTTCGTCGGCGTCCGATGTACAAGGACATGCCGGCAGCCTGGCGAAATCTTTGCGAGGCGGCACACGTCGCCAGTCTTCCGGAAGCCGCTCGCGCGGCCTTCCTTTCCACCGTAACGACCCAGCGCGGGGCAGACACAGCCTTGCGCCTACGGGAGCATGGTGCGTCCATCCGGGCGAACGTCGTTCGTTTTCTCTCAGAAAGGAGAATGAACGCATGCATGCACCCATCACCTACAGCGGCTTCGACGGACCGAGAAGCCTTCTAGAAGAGCGGCCCATGCGGCCGCCCATCATCGGTAAGATCCGGCCGGGCATCAAGGTCCTGACTCGCAAGGCTCGGGAGAATCCCGAAGCCGTGCGAATCCACGACGCGATGCTTGCCCAAGGACATTCATTTGAATCGATCGGCATCCAGATCGAGCGCAAGACCCAATTGCGCAATGCCCTCGTGCCGAAGAACGTGCCATGGTTTACCTGCCGGGGCTCGGACTTCGCGAATCCTGACGTGGCCGATGACATCATGCAGCGCTACGGCGAAGACCGCGGCGATGGCAATGGCCTGAAGCTATGGCGCTTCCCCGTGGTGTTCGCCTTCGACGACTGGCTGCGCAACATGCCAAATGAGCTGGTGACGTACGCGGCCAGCGGCAAGCAGTTCTTTTCGGAGTACGGACCGGACGGCTTGCGCTACTGCAAGACCTACGCGCCGGTGCAACGCGATGCGCGAGCCAATCGTGCGAAGCGCGTGTGGGGTGGTCGACCAGTCGTCCTCCGTCAGGACGAGGCAATTCCGGACGGCCGTTGCGATCCACACAGCTGCCCGCAGTACCAACAAGGCCTCTGCAATCTCTCCGCCTCTTTCTTGTTCGCGGTCCCGAGCACTCGGGGCCTGGGCTTGATCGAATTGCCGACAACGTCGATTTATGTCCTGCAGAAGGCGCACGCGGCGATGCAGACCGTCGCGCTTGCACGCGGGCGTCTGGTCGGGGTCCAGTTCTTCCTGAGCAAGCAAGAGGTCGAGATCAGCCGGATCGAGCCCGAATCCGGCAAGCCGGTGCGGCAGATGCAGTGGCTCATCACTCTTGATGCGGATCTTGATCTGGCCGGGCTGCTCGACGGCTCCGATCGGCCGCAGCTCGCGCATGTCGAGGCCGCGCAACACGCGGTCGCAGCGCTCGATGGCACACCAGACGCGTCACAGCAGCGTGAGTCTTCAGGCGATTTTCCTCCAGAGGCTGAGCGTGCGTTGCCCGATGCGCATGCCCAGCACGCGGCCGATGAAGACCTGGCCGCGGAGTTCAACGAGCTCGCCGGGCGCCTCGGCTTCGGCAACGAGCAGGGTCGCATGGATCTGCGCGTATTTCTGCAGAACAGCTTTGGCGCCGGATGGACGAAGCGGCCCGAAGCGGTTCGGCAGGTGGTGAACGACATGCGCATTGCGTCGGCGAACAACCCGGTCGCATACCGCGAGCAGGTGAAGGCTATCGCCGCCGAGATTTCTCCCTGAGCCTGGCCTGCGTGCCGGCTCGACTTATGGACGCCCGATGGCGTCCATGCTTCTTTTCGCTTCGCTGGTTATTCCGCCGGCACATTCCCTATCCATAGGAGGTTCCATGCTCAACGAAGGCGATAGCCTGCGTCTGGGTCATTTTTCAGACCTGCATTACTCGCCCAGCCATCTGGCCGAGGCAGACCACTGCTTTGGCTTCGCGGTCGACGATGCGATAGCGTCGGCCTGCCACGTCGGGGTCGTGTCGGGAGACGCCACCGATCATCGCCTTGACGCGCACACGCCCGCGCTATCCGCGCTGGCACGCCAGATCCACCGGCTGTCGGCCCACATGCCCGTCCTGCTGCTGCAGGGCACGTACAGTCATGAGCCACCGGGCACGCTGGACCTGTTCCGACTCATCGCTGTGCACTATCCCGTATACGTAGCCGATCGCATCCATCAGGTAGCGCTGTGCGCGGGGCAGTTTGTCCCGTCGGACGGGCCGCTTTTCTCGACCGCTGAAATCGACGTGTTGCTGGCCCAGCACGGCATGCCCGAAGTTGTCTTCACCTGCGTGCCGACCGTCAACAAGGCGGTACTGGCTGCTGCCGCCGGCGTGGGCAATGCGGCGACGGCGGTGGGCGACCATCTTGCCCATTACCTAGCCGCGGCAGGGGCTATCAATCGCCAATGGCGGTCATTTGGCGTGCGTACGGTCGGCGTGTCACACGGCACGGTGAATGGCTGCCAGACCGAGCACGGCGTACCCATGGCCGGCTTCGACCATGAGTTCACCATCGGCGCGCTGTTCGAGGCCGAGTGTGACGCCTTCATGCTTGGCCATATTCACCGCGCTCAGCAATGGGAGCGGGAGGGCAGGGTAGTGGCATATCCCGGCTCAATCGGGCGATTCCACTATGGCGAGATCGGGGAGAAGGGATACCTGCGGTGGCAGGTGAGCCCCGGACATGCCACGGCCTCGTTGGTGGCCACGCCTGCACGCGAGACGGTGTGTGTGGACTTCGACGGCCCGCCGGACATGGCAAGGCTTGCCGACATTGCCATGGAAGCCGCTGACAAGTTCGTGCGCATTCGTTGGACGGTCAACGAGGAGCATCGTCAGTTGGTCGACCGCGACGCGGTTCTTGCGCTGTTCGGCCAAAGCGCCGAGGTCAAGATCGAGGCGCGCGTCTTGCCGGCCGTGCGTAGCCGCGCCGAAGGCATCAGCCGGGCCGCCAGCCTGCCGGAAAAGCTCTTCCGCTGGGGTGAGCTGACCGGCGTTGACACCGACCCGTTGATGGACCGTTTGACCATGCTGGAAACGCTCGATGCGCAGTCGATCGCGGACGGCGTGCTGGCCCAACTGCGCAAGGCGGGTGCGGAAACGCATCCCCGAGCGGAAGGGACACCAAGCGGCGTTGAACGCTCCGAGCCGAGCCCAGACCCCGTGGCGGCTCTCGCCTCGGCGCCGCTGGCCGACCAGTCAGGTATGGGCTGGCTCACCGATGATCTGTTCGCGGGGCAAACCGCCTAACCCTCTGAACGTGCGAGCCATGTTCCGACAGCCGTGGGGGCTGTCGAAACCCGGTTTCACCCCGCGTCATTGACGCATCGATCCAGCAGTATCCATTTCTTCTCTATTTACCCTGACGGGGTGCTTCCCGTCAGGGGCGCGCTCCGTCCAACCCCTGGAGTGCAACATGATTCTCTATCACGCCGGTCCGAAGTGGCTGCATGTTGAGGAAAGTGCCATGACCCGTACGGATCTGGCCAAGCGGTTGTGCGAGAACCACCAGTTCACGCAGTGCATGATGTATGAGCCGTTCGGACGCGGCCGCGGCGCTGTGATTGCCAAGCGCGATCACATACTGGTCATGGCGATCGCCACCGACGGTGGCAACACCTGGTACTCCGTGGCTCCGTCCAAGGAGCTGCAAGACCTTATCTGGTCGTTCTCGAACGGCTTTGCCGGACAGTGGAGCGCATTGGAGCTCAGGGCCATGACTGGCCTGGACGACTGGAAGGCGCTGCTGCAAATCGCTGGAGTTCAGTTTGCAGCGGCGGTGCGTTCGGTCGAACGCGCGATCACTGGCCTGCCGGAGCAGGATGTGCCGGCCGTGGCCGAGATGCCGGTGTTTGATGGCGACGCCATGGAGCTGCCGTCTGACTATCTCCACTCCTTTGGCACGGAGGTCGTCGAATGCGCCCATTGAAACTGACCCTCGCCGGCTTCCACGGTATCCGCGACGGCATGCACCGGGACAGTGTTACGGTGGATCTAACCGATCTGCCGGCGGGACTGGTTGCAATTGTCGGCCCCAACGGCACTGGCAAGACCACGATCATGGACAACCTGCATCCGTATCCGCTCATGCCGAGCCACGCGACGAAGATGTCGGCCGACGCTTTCTCGTACTGGGACCACCTCTGTGCCCCGCGCGCTGAGAAGGACCTCGAATGGGAGCACGGTGGCAAGGTTTACCGGTCGGCATTCGCGTTTCGCAACCCGGGCAAGAGCCGCAAGGCAGAGTATTACTTGTTCCAGAAGGATGCGACCGGCGACTGGAAGCCGATTCAATTGCCGGACGGTACCGTATCCGATGGCAAGGCCGACACGTATGGCCGCTGCCTTGACTCGGTGCTCGGATCGGCCGAAGCCTTCTTCACCAGCGTGTTTTCCGCGCAGAACAGGCGGCCGCTGGCGAGCTACCAGCCCGCCGAGATCAAGAAGCTGCTCGCCGAGCTGCTCGGGATCGATCACCTGCGCGAGCTGTCCGCGAAAGCGGGCGACGTGGCTAAGGCGCTGAGCCGTGCTTTGGATGGGCTACAGCGGGATGTACTTGCGCTGTCCGGAAAGCGCGACACCGTGGCAGCGATGTCTAGGGAGATTCAGGAGATCGACCAGGCCCTTGCTGCTGAGCGGATGCATCGTACGGAGTGGCTCAATCGTGGCAGCAAGCTGGAGCAGGAACGTGCCACGCTGGCTGCCAAGCAGGCGGCATCGGCGGGCACCGAAGCCCGGTTGCGCGAGTTGCATCAGCGCAAGAGGGAGTTGACGGCACGTGGCCAGCAGCTTGCCATTGACGATCGCACGGCGATTGCGAAGGCGACTACGCGGCAGCGGGACCTTGAGCATACCTTGGCGACGAGCCAGGCAACCCTTGCTCAATCCAAGGCGATCATCGCCGCGGGCGCGCAACGTGATGACGTGCAGATGACCCTTGGCCGTCGGCAAGCGGAACTTGCCGAACGGCAGCGGGAGCTGACCGAAGTTGAAGCCCTTGCGACGCGGCATGCGGGGCTGGTAAGTGAGCTGCGCGGGATGGAGCAACGCGGCTCGGTGGCGGCGCAGTTGGCGCGGACCCTCAAGGCCCAGACCGATGTCATGGATACCGTGCCTTGCAGCGGCCACCCAATGCACAGCCAGTGCCCATTGCTTGCGCAAGCCCGCGAGGCCAAAGGCCAATATGAGGCCCAGGCTATCGCGGTGACCAATCTCCGAACGAGCTACAGGGATAAGCAGGAAGCCCTGAGGCCGATGGAAGCGTCTTTACAGCGTCTGCCGGCGGCTCGTGAAGGGGTGGCATCCCTGCAGCGTGACATCGCGCGAGACAATCAGGAGCTTCAGCGCCTGACTGCCCTGGCGGCTCAGAGACCGTTGCTTGTCACCGCCGCCGCTGCGCTTGAGAAGGCACGGGGCGACCTGGCAGCCCTGGCGCAGGAGGAGACTGAACGGAAGGACCGGCTCGTCCGGGATCTCCAGGATGTTGAATCCCAGCTGGCTGCGGTGCAGCGAGAGGTTGACACACTGGCTGCAACCGACGTGACGGGTCTGATTGCGGACCTCGACCGCCACATTGCGGGCGTCCGGGAAGGGGTCAGCGCGGCCGACGGCAAGATCGAAACATTGATCCGCCGTCAAAGTGCGCTGGCCACCGACCGGGACCGCATCGAGCGGGAGCTTAGTGGTCTGCCGGCGCTTGAGTCGCAGGTGCAACGCCTGTCCGACGAAATCGCGCAGTGGAAGCTGCTCGGCAAGGGGCTCGGCAACGACGGCGTGATCGCGTTGTCGATCGATGATGCGGGGCCGGCCATTACCGGCATCGTCAATGACTTGCTGCTCGTCTGCTATGGGCCGCGATTTACAATCGCGATCCAGACGCAGACGACGCTGGCTAGCGGGGAAGCCCGGGAGGGATTCTCGATTGCGGTGCTGGATGCAGATAACGATAGCTCGAAGGAGTTTTCCGTGATCAGCGGCGGCCAGAAGGTGTGGATCAACGAGTGCCTGACGCGCGGTATCGCCCTGTATCGGGCGCAACACGCGCAGCAGTCCTTTCAGACGCTATTCACCGATGAAGCGGACGGCCCGCTGGACCCGGAGCGCAAGCGCGCCTTCATGAAGATGAAGCGTGAAGTGCTGCGGGTTGGCGGATATGAGCGGGAATTCTTCATCTCCCAGACGCCGGAGCTCGTTGAGGAAGCCGATGGCGTGATCGACGTCACGGCGCTTGCTGCCGGGGCGTAATCGCCTTCTCTATTTCATTCCATGGCCGGCTCCGAAAGGGACCGGCTTTTCCCTTTTTTCTGACCAAAAACTGGAGCAACCATGGGTCTGATGGTCGTCATCGCTGTTGAGGGTACCACCTTCGATGGCGCGGACGAACCGGCGAAAGCTGCTGCGCTCATGCACGTGTTGGCCGACAAGGCTGTGGCACGGATTCCGAAACATGAGGCGGGCGAGTCGACGCATTGTGCGCGCGGGCAGCGCTTTTCGAAGATCTACCGGCGGCCGGGCAGGCGGCGTGGCGGCGCATCGTTACTCCTTCCAGGCAATGATCCATGCAAAAAAGCCCCGAAATCGCGAGATTTCGGGGCTTCTTCTTTTGCTCGTCGCAGCGGATGCGATTACATCGCGGCGTCCTTCAGCTTCTTCATCGCGCGAACCTTCACTTTCACGCTGGCCGGCTTCGCCGCAAACCACTGGTCCTGCCCGGTGAACGGATTCTTGCCAAAGCGCTTCTTCGTGGCCGGGACCTGGATGGCCGAGACCTTGAACAGGCCGGGGAAGGTGAACTCGCCGGCGCCCTTCTTGTGAATCGCGCTCACCATGGTGTTTTCCAGGTGAGTCAGGACGGTTTGGACGGTCTTCTTGTCCAGCTCGGTCTGGGCGACCAGGTGGGCGAGGAGGCTCGACTTGTTGAACGTGTCCTTCAGCGGCTTGGCAACCGGTGCGGCTGCGGCAGCCTTCTTAGCAGGAGCGGCTTTCGTGGCGGGGGCGGCCTTCTTAGCCGGAGCAGCCTTCTTCGCTGCGGTCTTCGTTGCAGTCTTTGCTACAGGTTTTGCTTTCGTGGCCATGGTCGTGTCTTGGTAGATTTATGCGCGCCTGACAGCGATTGAGGGCGTGGCGCACCGGCGAAGAATAGCAAAATCGGCCGCGTACGCAAGGGGGTAGGCGCGATTTTGCAGCAGGCGGCTCGCTCAGCCTACCGCTCAGCGAGCGGGAAGCACGGCGAATCCGACTTGCCGCCGCTCGAGGCGACCCACCGACTTCCCGCCCGTCCACCACACGCGACCCTCGCCGTCTCCCGCTCGCGGATCGATCGGGCCGAAGAATCGCTTTATGTTTTTCTATTCATTAGTCCTGGCGCGCGGTGTCTGCGCGAGGGCGCGATCGTCCGACTCCAAAGTCGCGGCGATCCGATCACAGGTTCGATTGCTGGCCAGCCCCAACATCTGGCTGACCTCATCTCGAGAATGGCCCGCCAGTAGTTGCCGGCGGCAGAAAGTATTGCGCAATGTGCGCGGACTTGGCTCAGCGCCGGCGAACCCGATCTCTGCGAGGGCGGTGGCCGCGATGCGGCCGAAGCTCATGTCGGTAATCGGTCTGCCATCCGGGGTGAGCGTGAACAGCAAATCGCCGTCGATGGAGAGCGTCGCGCGCCGCGCGCACCAGGCCCGCAGTATCGGTACCGCGAACCTGCCCAGATGCACCGTCCGCGCATCTCGGAGACCATGTGCGCGCACGATCAGGTAGGGCGGGGCCGCGTCCGGCCACAGATCCGCCATGCGCGCTGCGCGGGCTTCTCCCGCTGTGATTCCGATACCGAGGAACGCGGCGACAATCGAGCGGCTGCGTAATCCAGCCAAGTCATCAGGGATCGACTGAATGTAGGCCTGCAGCCGCGCGTCCTCGGCTTCGGTCAGGAAGAGAGGTGCTGGCTCCTGATCTGGCCAGCGCTCAGCGGAGAGAAAGAAGGCAGCGGGGTTGTCCAGCCGTACGCCGGTGGAGACCAGATGCCGGCACAGCCGGTCCAGCAGCTTCACATACCGCGTGCGAGTGGTTTGGGAGTATGTGCGGCTGTCCGGCGTTTGCCAGAACGCGTCGATATCGGCCGTGCCAAAGGACGCGATGGTTGTGCCCTTGGCCATCAGGTGCCGGCGGAAATTCTCGAACATCGCCTGATGCTGGACGATCGAGCGCGCCGAGAAGGGGCGGCGATCGGCGCCGGCTGCTTCGCGAGCCTGCCAGTCCTGGTATGCCAAGGTTGGATTACTGAGCCAGAGGGAATCCATTTTCGTCATGCCCACTGTTATATACTGAATTTGCCCCATCCCGCACCCTTGCCACCGCTTCGCGGCGGATTTTGCTCGCAGGGGAGGGTGTCAGAACCGCGGTCGGCCATAGCGGTTGCGGCGCGCGGCGAGTCTGGCGCGGGTGCAGGCGTAGCGAGGGTAGGAGGCGTCCAGCATGTCCGCGATCCGCTCCAGGCGGTCCTCCTGCGTGAAACAGCACGCGAGCAGGCATTCCTCGGCGCAGTAGCGCATGACCTTCTGTAGCAATGCATACCGCTTTTCGGGAGGGAACTGCAGATTGCCGACTTTCGCCCACGCTTTCAGCCCTGCATGGGCCAGCGCGACGAGTTTGTCCGGCGTAGCTGGCCCGGTTTGGCACAGATCAACCGCTTCCCGATGCAGCTGCCGATAGAAATCACTCATGCCGGCTCCCCCATGAAAGGCTGGAGATCTGCGACGCTGACCCAGCGGCGGTAGATTTTCGCGCGGCCACGCACAATCTCTTCCACCTCGACATCGGCTGTCGGGCCTCTCGACCCGTTGAAGACCGAGAGTACGAAAGCTTGGCGGGCGGGGAGGGCTGGCGCAGCCCGGTAGCGCAGGGTGGCGATTGCGCCGGCCTGGATTCGTCCATAGGCGCGAAAGATGGGTGTGTCGTTGGCATGCTGGCCGCTCTGGTTGCGGAACGCAGGCTTCAGCCCGTCGAGAAAGGCGCCGAGCTGCGATCGCTGCATGCCGATGCCACCGCTGGTTTCCTGCAGGACAGGCAGGGCAGGGCCGTATCGGCGCGCCAGCGCGGCGCGCATGACGCGCCGGTACTCGGCGCCGCCGGCCAGCATCACCGATCCGACACGCATTGGCCAGGCGGCGGGCCGCAGATAGCTCGACAAGTCCGCCATCATCTGGTCGGCCCGTTGCTGGGTCATTCGCTGGTCGTAGGGTGCGATTTTAGTGTCGGGTTGCAGGAAGCCGTGTCGGGCGGACAGAATCAGGACGCGGGGCGCCGCATCGCTGCGCAGGTGCGCCCGGTATGATTGGTACATGACGCCCCGATAGAGATCGATGGCACGTGCGCTCCGATCGAGCTTCGCACCGGAACAGGCCAACAAGAGTAGGGGCGGTTCGGCCTCGTTGCAGAGCCTTTGCGCGATGGGAAACAGGGAAAGTTGCGTAGTGGAGAGCATAGGCACAGTGTCGCGTTGCATGCTTTTCACTCTACAGACTCACCGCCATAGTCAAGGCAACCGCGCGCCCAAGTAGCACTGGACCGCGCGGAAGGCCATCCATGAGTTTCCTCAAGTGTTTGGGCTTGTTTTTTTGGGTTTCCCTGATAATCGCTTTCGCAAAATCATCGGCGATAGAATGTCCCGTCGGACTCGTATAGGTGATACCTGGCCGTTAGATGATCCGAGCAGGAGCCCTGGCGCAATGCATACCCACCAACGACTGGAGAACTCCATGGCCATCACCCTGCCCGACACGGGCCTGACCGTCGACCAGTTGCGCGATATCCTCCAGAGCCTAAGCGAAGCTGGTCACGGCAACCTGCCGGTGCATGCCCTGGCCGAAGGCCTGACAGGACCGGTGCGCAGCGCCGATGTCGTGCCTGGCTGGAACCCGGCTGTTGGCACGGTGACGCTGCTCAGCGTCGATGCCAATGCCGCCACGGAACTGCTCGCGATCGCACGCGAGGTCGACCGTATGTTCACCAGCAAAGGCTGGCTCGACACGGGACACGACCCGGAAAGCCGATTGCTGGTGATGGCGCGCAAGGCCGTGGTTAAGTATGGTGCCTGATGCGCGCGATGGCGCTGCCTTTGAACCCCGCTCATGGAAAATCCCGTCGTTCATGTCCGAGCAACGGGTGAGGGGACCAAGATGTGCCATTCGACCGGTGACCAGTACGGAGGCTGCTTGGCTAGATGAATGACATCGAGGAACATGACCAATGACACATTGCCTGCATGAGCGAGGCCTCTGCTGCGAGCGGAGGTCCTGACATGGCCGGTTCGAGCTTGCTGGTACTGATCGACGACATCGCGACTATCCTGGATGATGTCGCGGCCATGAGCAAAGTGGCAGCGAAGAAGGCCGCTGGCGTGCTGGGCGACGACCTGGCGCTGAATGCGCAGCAGGTCAGCGGCGTCAAGGCGGACCGCGAACTGCCGGTCGTATGGGCCGTTGCGCTCGGGTCGCTTCGCAACAAGGTGATCCTGGTCCCGGCGGCGCTGGCCATCAGCGCCTGGGCGCCCTGGGCCGTCGTGCCGCTGCTGATGGTGGGCGGCGCGTTTCTTTGCTACGAAGGCTTTGAAAAACTGGCACACCGGTTCCTGCACAGCGCTGCGGAGGACGCGGCACATCACGCCCGTGAAATCCAGGCGATGTCGGACCCCGTCATCGACGTGGTGGCGTTCGAGAAAGAGAAGATCAAGGGTGCGGTCCGCACGGACTTCATACTCTCGGCTGAAATCATCGTCATCTCGCTGGGCACCGTCGCCGACGCCCCTTTCGGGCAGCGGCTCGCGGTCTTGTGCGCGATCGCGATCATCATGACGGTCGGCGTCTATGGCCTGGTGGGCGGCATCGTGAAGCTTGATGACGCGGGCCTGTATCTGAGCCGGCGGTCGTCGGCCGGATTCCGCTGGCTGGGCCGGGGTTTGCTGCGGCTGGCACCCTGGCTGATGAAAGCCTTGTCGCTCGCCGGGACGGCGGCGATGTTCCTGGTGGGCGGCGGCATCCTGATGCACGGCATCCCGGCGATGCACCACGTGTTGGACGCGGCGGCACAGGCAGCGGCAGGCATGCCCGCGATCGGCGGTGTGCTGTCCGTGCTGGCTCCGTTGGCGCTCGACGGTATCGCCGGGATCGTCGCCGGTGCGCTGGTGCTGGCGGCGGTGACCGTGGTGAAGGCCGGGATGCGAGCGTTGCGGCCATCGGCACGCTAGGCGGGGAACGCCGGATGCTCCTGCCGTTCGGCGGGGTCATATGCGCTCAACCGTCACTGCGGTTTGGTTCCCGGCACACGCAACTCGAGGTGTCGTGGTGGTTGGCCAATGGGGGTGCGTGACGGTAGGTCAAGGTCTCGCTGGTTATCGCGCTGGGCATGCACTCGTTGGCCGATATTCAGCACGGGTCCCAACCGCATCAGACAAATGCAGCACACGTCCCGCCAAAACGGAATCTTCACGCCCGCGGAGAGAGTACTGGCTCCTCGATTATAATTTCACGATCACGAAACAATCAATGAGCCGCCTGTCGGACCCAATGCCACGACCACTCCCTGATTCGACGCTTCCATCGCGCGCAACCATCCGTACCATTCAGCAACTGGGCGACCGCATCCGAGCCACTCGGGCAGGTGGCGGGATGCCCATTGACCAAGCGGCGAGGAGTTGCGGTGTCTCGGTCGGCATGCTGTCCAAGTTAGAGAATGGCAAGGGCGTCAATCTCGAGCACGTCCTGCGTGTGTTGGACGGACTGGGTTTGACAATGCTGGTCGTGCCCAAGGCGCATGCACCTTTGCTCGAGCGGGCTGCGGCCCATGCGGTCAAAGGCGGTGAGGTGGCTTGGGAATAGCATGCGGACTCATGTCGGCGGTGCGCACTGACCGCGAAGACGTTAGCATCCTGACGTACGCTGGCAAGTCCAGGCACTGGTAGCCAGCGGCCGTCAACGCCCGAGCCTCTTCGTCAGAAAAGACTGGCGAGAACAGCGCCTTGGTCAACGTCCACCCTTTCACCCGGCGCCCCTCCTTTGTCGACATGAATCGCTCAATGTGTCGCTCAAATTCGGAAAGCGAGGACCGGATGTGCTTGCTCGCACTGCGCTTGCACGAGCCGAAGCGGATATGCCGCGCGTCCTCGTCGAGTGCGACGATGTCGATCTCGATCGCGTTCTGTTCGTCTCGGGGCCGATTCCAGTAGCCCAGTTCGATGGAGGTCAGCGAGAAATCGCCCACGCCCTTTCGCGAACACTCTACGTGCAACTGACGAATCAGCTTCTCGAACGCGTATCCCTCGTGCCCGTGCAGCCGAGGGAGAGTCAGATCGATCGCCTTCGATAGCGGCCGCATGCGGGAAGCGTCTCGCGCCGGCTTCACGACCGACAGCCACGCCTGCAGAAAGTTGTCGGTGATGTAATAGCGGGCGTTGCGGCTCTTGCTCTCCGAGAACACCGGGTGGCGTTTGTCGACCATATGGTAATTCTCGACCAAGCGCTTGACTGTGACCTTCAATGACGCTTCGTCTTCATCCCGGAGCAGTGTGCCGACCAGTTGCCCGTGGCTCGAGCCCGGATGTTCCGAGAGGAAATTTAGGACCGAGAGCAGTCTGCCCTTCACCTCACGGAGGAAGGATGTGTCTGCTTCTTCGGCCAGAGGGCTGCCTTCACGAAGGAACATCCGCTCGAGCAAGGCTTCCTGAAACTGGGCGCCCACCTGAAACAGGCCTTGGTCGTACGCGTCCCGGTAGAACTTGGGAACGCCCTCGAAGAAGCCCCAGAGCGTGAGCCAATGGTGCGGTTCGCGGATATCGTGGGCGCGGTACACCTCGATCAAGTCCTGGAAATCCCAGTGCTGCAGATCGATAGTCGCGGTGAGCCGCCCAAAGAGCGGCGCACCCTTGTCGTCGAGGAGCGCGCTCATTTCCGACTGCAGGGAGCCAAGGACAAACAGCCCGCCCCCTTGCGTATCGCGCAGCCGGTCCACTTGCTCCTGCAGGAATGAGTTGAAGGCGTAGAGCCTCGTCGCCGTGAAATACTGGAATTCGTCCAACACGACGATCAGGCCGCGGCGGCATAGATCGCCAATCACGCGAGCCATCGAGGCGAAGTCAGTGACTTGCGGGGCCAGGGCATTTGCGATCTCGGATTCGCAGTCTTCCAGCGCCCGACGGAACCCAGCCGCCACATCTCGCTCGTCTGAGTCTGGTATCTGCATGTAGACCATCCGGGCAATTAGCGACGGTTCGCTCTTGGATAGCTCGCGCAGCAGGGTTGTCTTGCCAATGCGTCGTCGGCCTTGGATGCGGCAGAAGAACCAGTTTGGACCATGAATGATCCGGTCCAGCGTCTCCAGCGTTGCCATCCGTCCGTAGAATTCCCAGGAGGCCATGCTTTCTACTTTAGTTACATCAATGTATCTTAAATGTTTGTCGCCAGAAAAGCTAGGCAGCAGAAGGCCTGCGGCGGAAAAACTAGCCTCCTTTGTGAACGGGATGGGCTCGTTGATGAGCTCCAAAATCGCGGGTTTTCGTATAAGTTACAAAAAGGTTTCTTATTCTGAAAGATACTCCTTCTGCTCTCCGCTGCCTCCTACGAACCCCAAGTTAGCTGGACTCGCGCAATTCCCCCGAATGACTCCCCGTGCCAGCATACCTGGCCGGAAGAGTAGGGCCTCGATCAGGATGGGCGTTATTCTCGGATGCGGTCCTCGATCGGTGCGGAAATGTCCCCTTCGCTTGGCGTGCGGACGTGCCTTATGCCTTGCTGGACCATCCGATGCGGTGCCGCCTTCTGCAGGCGGCTTTTCCTCGGCCGCGGCGTGGGCGGCAACCTAGGCGTTGCGGGGGGAAATCGGCGCTCGTAGGTACCCAGCTGCAGGGAGACAATCACTCCGTCCCAGCCTCTCCCAGCATCCGATACCCCATTGCCCGGTACCCTCGTTGGCGCTTGTCCCACATCCGCAGTAGTGCCGCGTGGCCAATGTCGACAAAATCGATGATCCGTACGTCAGTCTTATCGGCATGTTCCCGGTGCAGCCGGCCCGCGTACTGTTGCAGGGTTCCCCGCCACGACACAGGCATCGCCAGCACCAGGGTGTCGAGTGGCGGGTGGTCGAACCCTTCGCCAACCAGCTTGCCAATCGCCAGCAAGACGCGAGGCGCGTCGGCTGGCAGGGCGTCGAGCGCCGCGATCAATGCGGCGCGTCGCGGCTTCGACATCCGCCCGTGCAGCACGAATAGGGAGGAAACTTGCCCGTCCAGTGCAGCCTGGATGGCCTCGAGATGTTCGGTGCGCTCTGTCAGCAGCAAAATCTTGCGGCCTTTCTTGAAGGCCTCGAGCACTTCCGCAGCGATGGCGTCGGTGCGGACCTGGTCGTGGACCAGATGCCGGAATACCTCCTGAATGCCAGACTCTGACGGCAGCTCGATTCGCGAAAGGCATGTGTGCGGTACGACCTCCAGCGCGTGAGGTGCGCTGGCCGGCTTCGCCGCCGTGTACCGGATCGGCCCGCACTGCATGAAGATGATCGGCTGCTGGCCATCCCGTCGAATCGGGGTGGCGGTCAGGCCGAGCACGTACTTTGCCTTGGCCCGTTTCAAGATCGCATCGAACGACACTGCGCCGATGTGGTGACATTCATCGACGATGACATGAGCGTAGTGCTCGACCAGTGGGTTGACTTCGCCCTGCCGCGACAGAGATTGCATCACTGCGATGTCAATCTTGCCGGAAGGCTTGAACTTGCCGCCGCCGATGGTGCCCACCACGCCTTTGCCGACGCCCAGAAAGGCTTGCAGGCGCTCTTGCCATTGCTTGAGCAGTTCCGTGCGATGCACCAGCACCAAGGTGTTTACACGTTTACACCGCGACGAGCGATCATGGCGGCCGCGGTCACCGTCTTGCCGAAGGCGGTCGGTGCGCATAGCACGCCAGCATCATGTGGCAACATCCCGGCAATAGCGGCCTCTTGGTCCAGGCGCAGCGTGCCGACAAAGCCAACATCGATGGGCTCACCCGAGTAGCGCTCGTCGCGTAGATCACAGTGGATGTCGTTGTCGCGCAGCAGTTCCAGCGCGGCATTGAGACAGCCGCGCGGCAGGGCGATGTGCTGCGGGTAGTTTTCTGCATTGCCGATCACGCGTGGCTTGTCCCACACTGACATCCGCATCGCTTGCGCCTTGTAGAACTCGGGGTTCTGGAATGCCGCCAGACGAATCAGGCGGTTGGCCAGCGGCTGCGGCAGTTGCGCCTTCTCAAAATAGATCAAATTGGCCAGGGTGACGGTCAGCGACTCCGGCATCTTGCCTGTGAGCTTCTTTGCCCTCGACGCTTCGTGCTTCCATGGCGTGGCTAAGTCCTCATCGCCGATGAAGGTGACATCCAACGGGTGGACGCTACCGGTGGCACGAAAGATGGTTGGCTCGATGTCGTGCGGTACCATTGGCTGGATTGACGCTAGGAACGCCCACTGGTCGGGATAGGGATGGAGATTGGCGTCGACGAACACGCTACAGCCCTGCTCACGCGGTCGCTTCTGCAGTGGCAGCGCGATCAGATTGCCAAAGCCGCCCTTTGGCATCGTGTCCTGGTTGGGAAACAGACGGTCATAGGACGCCAGCTTGAGCTGCCGGCTGCGCGAGCAGGTGTGGCTGATGATGGCTGTGCCCAGGCGACGCGCATCGCGCGCCGGCACCTTGCCCGCGAAGAAGACCCAGGCATGCGCGCCCTGGCCGGATCGGGAAATCTCCAGCGCGACCGGCACTCCCAGTGCCCCGCAGGACTGCACGAAGGCACGGGCATCGTCGCGCCACTCGGCCTCATCGAAATCGGCGGCGAGAAAGTAGCAGGCGTCGTCTTCCAGCAGCGGATAGACGCCCACCGTGTGTTCACCGGCCAAATGGTCGTAGATGACCTGGTCCGAGAGCGGGATCAGCAAGCGGTTGCCGCAGTCGCCGCACTTGATGCGCGGCTTCTCGCAAACGCCGGCGCGCCATTCGTTGGCGCAAGCTGGCGCGTAGCCAGACTTGCCTGTGGACTTGCTCTCCCAACGGATCGGGTAGGCATCCGTGCGGCCGCGAAACAACCGGCGGAACAGCGCCACCTTGTCGACCGTGGAAAAGCGCGACCGTTCCGCATCCTGAACGCCAGGCGCGGCCTCCTTCGGCCGCAAGCGCCATTCGATGCCATGCGCTTCCAGTAACGCGATCAGGCGGGCGTTCTCGGCTCGCAGCGCGGCGAACGCATCACGATCAGCCATCGACGCCATACTCGGCCAGCAATTCGTCCATGTCATCGCCCACCCCGTAGCCGAAATTGTCACTGGTACGACGTACTTGGGCAAGACGGGCCCAGAGTGCCGGCCGCTGTGTATCAGACAAGGTAGCGATCATTTGCAGCGACTGGTCGAACATCCGCACCAAGGCGTCGAAATAGCCATCGTCCTGGTAGCCAACATCAGCGCTGAAGCCGGACGCCCGTTCGCAATAGAACACCATCAGTTCGGCCATCCCTTCCGGCTGGCCATTGGCCTTCTTGTACTCCGAGATCGCCTTTTTCGCCTTGGCTACCGAGGTGTCCTGATTCTTGAACAGATCCGGCCACAGCCAGCGGTCGATGGTCACTTTGTATGGCTTGAGCACATCCTGGCCCAGGGTAAACCGGGCGTGCAGGAAGGCCTGGTTGTCCTTACTCGCCACGTACAGGGCCTGTACCAGCCCGATCAGGCCGGCACGGTCGAAGTCGGCCAGCTTGGTTTTGACATCGCTCCAGGAGGGCGAGGATTTGTGGGCGGCCTTAGGCTTTACGTCCGGCATTGACATGCTCCTTCTGTGGAAGATCCGCGCCCGTGTCGTAGGTAGCAGCGCGGGCGCTTTGGAGTGGCACGTCCGACAATGCAGCTCCAGGCCGCGACTCGCCGCTCCCTGCGTTGTTTGGCTACCGACCAGCCGCAGCGCGGGACTTCGGTTTCGTAGAATCCGCGCGGGCGTCCCTTCTTTTCGGGACAGGCTTCCCCGCTGCGCCCCCTACCGGGAGCGTGCAGAGTGGAGAGCTTGTTCACGTGGCGGCAATGTAATCAGTTGGGAGGCCCAGCCACCTGGGGTGCCTTCCAAGCTGCGAGTTCCGAGGGGCGCAATCCGTAGCGGGCCAGTACGCCCTCGTGTAGCCGTCGGAGCTCTTCTACAATCAGCGCTTGCACGTTGTCACGATCAACCTCTGGCACTTTTGCCATGACGACTTGCCGAATCACGGATAGCGCATCCTGATCGGGGTGCAGCACGACGTCCCGGATCGTTTGTTTGATCACATCACGCCAGGCTAGGCGTAGCGGATCGGGTTCCGCCAGATCCTGCTTGATGGCCAGGTACTCTTGCGTTGAGCGCTCGTAGGCCCAAACGAAGAGATCGCGCAGCAATTCGACGCGGGTCATCTCATACATGCCAAGGATGGCGCGGCTATAAGCTTGCTCCGGCACATCCAGGAACGTCAGCGGACAAAGGTTTGCACGGAACAGCGGCAGATTGGCCGCCAGGCGCGAGGTGCGTTTGTTGACGTCCGCGAATGGCTGCAGGTATGGCAGGTGCACCAGCACGAAGAATGATTGTTCGAAGGGATCGGCAATCTGGTTCACTTTCTCGAGCAGGACATCTAGTGCCTCCTCAATTTGCTGTGGTGCTGACAGGGGGCGGTAAACACTTTGGCCAATGTCCACGGCGTGCTGGCGAATCCGGCCTTCATCGGCGGGGTTGGGCAACAGGTTCTCCGACAAGGCGCTATGCAGGTTCATCAAGGTATAGCGGTCGAAACCGACCGTACCGACGTTCTCCACTAGCAGTTCGATGGCAGTCTTGTGGTTGAGGATCATCTGGGTTTCGATGGCCGCCTTGCCTTGCGCCGCCTTCCCGTGCTCAATCAGCTCACGGGTGTCCAGGCGGGAATAGGTGTTGCCCTCCAAATGACTCGATGCCCATGACAGGTCGATCAGCAGCCGGTTCAGGATGGCCCTGCTGTAGGTGCCCGCGGGGGCATCAGCCTGTGCGGTCTTGCCCATCTTGTGTAACTGACGCCGAAGCGATTCCGACAGGTATCGTGTGACATTGGGCTGATAGGCGTCAAGGAAGTCGCGTTGGTAGCCCACGGGCTTGCGCGCCTCCGGAGGCTGATCGATATACGCCACGATGTCGCGGCTGTCGGCGGAAAGTGGGATGTAACCTGGGAAGCGGTCTCGCTCCGGCGCGGTCGCGGCAACCTCTGTCGTTTTCGCCCCGAAATAACGACGGGCGCGCCCTTCGCCGATTGCCGTGACCTGTCCGCCATCGATCCATTGGCTGATCCAGCGTTGGGCTGTCCGCCGCGCAACGTCGGGATGCTGTGCCAGCAACTCGGCGAGCATCAATCCCGCGGAGGCTTTCCGAATGCTTTCTAACAGGGCGTGGGCAGCGGACATATGGGCCGTGGCGCAGTTCGCTTGAGGGGGTGGCATGATTGTGGCGCAGTTTTTCGAATTGCGCCACAAATTGGCGCGGATGTGGCGCAGTTTGAAGATTTGCTTTAGTGATGCATGGGATACCCGGCGCGGCCAGCGATCGCGAGCGCCTTGTGAGAGGGGCGGCGATCCGCGCCGGCCGCCTCGGACGAGGCGGGTATCGCTGGCAGTTGGGCGGCAGGGCACGCACCGTTGGCATGTTAGACGCACGGTCTGCCATAGCGGTTGCGACGCGCTTGCAGACGCGCTCGCGTGCACGCATAACGTGGGTACCGCGCATCCAACATCTCGGCAATCTGCCGCAGGCTATCCCATTGCGTCGGACTGCACTCGAGCAAACTCCCGTAGGCGCAGTAGCGCAGGATCTCGTGGAGGAGGGCGTGGCGCTTTGGCTCCGGGAAATGCAGATTGCCTTCCTTGGCCCACGCCTTGTAGCCGGCGTGCGTGAGGGCCAATAGTTGGCCAGCTGTGCCATCGAGATTCTCGCTGAGGGCCTTCGCCTCCTGGTGCAGCGCTTTTTCGAATTCGCTCACGCGGCCTCCTGCAGCGGGTGAAGATCCGCCGCGCCGACCCAGCGAGGGCCAATGCTGGTGCGACCGCGGATGATTTCCTCGACCTCCACGTCGGCGGTCGGTCCGGATGGGCACCGGCTTCGATCCAGCCGTAGCGCCGGTAGAGCGGCGTGCCATTGGGGTGATGGCCCATCGGCTCGTTGAACCTCGGCGCAAGACCGTCGAGAAACGCGCCGAGCTGTGAGCGCTGCATGCCACCGATGCCGCCGGTCGTTTCCTGAATGGCCGGCAGCGTGGTGTTGTACTGGCGAGCGAGCGCGGCGCGCATGACACGGCGGTACTCCTTGCCGGCGGCCAGCAATACCTTGCCGACCTGGGCTGGCCAGTTCGCTGATCCCGCGAATGCTGGCAGATCGGCCAACATCGCGTCGGCACGTGGCGCGGTCATGCGCTGGTCGTAGGGATCGATCACCGCGTGCGGATCCATCGTGACGTGCGGAGAGGATCAGGACATTCGGTCTGGCCTCCCGTCGCAGGTGCTCCCGATAGGGATTCGTACATCACGCCTTGGTAGAGGTCAATGGCACGCGCCTGCCGGTCGAGCTTCGTGCCGGAACAGGCAAGCAGCAGCAGCGCCGGAGCGTTGGCGAGGTGGACGCGGCCCGAAGAGGTCGGGAACAGGGAGAGCTGCGTTTGGCGGGAGAGCATTTGCATCGTCGTCGAAAGGGGATGCTTCTACTCTATCGGCGCGGATGTGAAGTCAAGGAGCGACAGCCGCGAACGGGGCGGCACTTTCGCGCTTTCGATTCGCATCCATGCCGGCCGGAAAGAGCACCTCGAGTCGTTGCGGCCATGCGACGAGGTCGCCACCCGTCTCGAGGGAGACCCTTGGCCGCTCGCGACCTTCCACGTTAGGTGGCCGAGCTGCTCGGCGGCGTGTGCTCGGGGCCATACGCCCATCTCCTTCACCATCGTTTCATACTTGTTTTTCGTATCGTATCGTATTATTTTTAGTACGATATCAACGGGAGCGCGAGCAATACGAAATGGCACGTCCGGGCATCACCTACGAGCAAGTGGTCGCGGTTGCCGAGGCGCTGGTCGCCCAACAGCTAAAGCCAACGCTGACCGCGGTGCGGGAGCGATTGGGCAGCGGCAGTATGAACACGATTCATCGGTACTGGTCGACCTGGCAGGAACAGCAGCAGAAGCGGCCACTACGCAAGCTCAGCGAACCGAATTCACGCCTGCTTGCCGCGCTGGGTGCCGAGTTGTCCAAAGTCGCCGAGGAAGCGGCCGCCGAAGCGGAGGCCGCCCTGGCGCAGGCGATGAATGAGCTCGCCGCGATGGCAGCGAACGGCGAAGCGCTTGAAAAAGAGCGAGACGACCTGGCTCAGCAGCTCTTGGAAGTGACGACCGATCGCGATACCGTCGCGGGCAGGGCGAACGAGCAGGCCGACGAAATCGAGCGCCTGCAGCAAGGGGCGGCGCGCCAACAGGAGGAGTTGGCACGGGTACGGCGCGCGCTTGCACAAGCGGAACTGCGCCTGGAAGCAGTGTCTCGCCTGGAGGACGAATTGGCCGCGGTACGGGGTCAATTGGGGAGCGAGCAGGCTTTGCGCGCAGCGGCCGACAAGGCCGCGGCAGTTGCCGAAGCCCAGCGCGCGGCAGAAGAGGCGGCTCGCCAACGGGCTGAAGCGCGTTTGAGTAGCGCCGAGACGCGGGAAGGGCAAGCACGCCAGGAACTGACAGAGGTACACGCCGCGCATCAGTCCACGCAGGACAAGCTCATTGAAGCGGTTAGCCTGGCCGCTGAGGCACAGGCCGAGCTGAGAGCGTTGCGTGCTCACTTGGGGGCCAAGGGCGCGGAGACGGCCGCCGTTGGAAGTCAGCAACCGGACGAAGCGAGCGCGAACGCCGTGGGGGCCGACGAAAGCAAACCGCCGGCGCGATCCCGTAGGCGGCGCTAACCGCGATCGGCATCTCCAGTACGGACTCCTGGGTGGTCGTATAACAGCCTGGGTCCTGCGAGATCTCCCCGGATACTGCGTCGGGCCCATTTTGGCCACCGCGCTGAGCCCGGCCGTGCAACCGCTCTTGCTGCTGCACTAAACGGCAAGCGACTTGCATTACCTGGGTTTCAGCGGCAAGCGCAAGATGCAGAACCTGAAGCCGATGCCGAAGATCCGGGCGTAGCGTGAGCATCGCACTTGAGGTGTTAAACACCAGCCTTTCAACCGTCCCGCGCGGCCGGCGCGCACGGACGGCTCCACTGTGTTTTTGCCGGGTAAGGTGTTCTGAGACATGCGCGCACTTTGATTGCCAGATGGTGGCACTATTGCTACCATCCCCATCATGACAGACACCCGTAGGACCTTGGAACAGATGCGCCGGGAGCCTGCCAATGTGCGGTTTTCGGACCTCATAAAGGTGTGCGAAGCATATTTCGGTACCGCCAGACAATCGGGAAGTAGCCATGCGGTGTTTAAAACACCTTGGCCGGGCGACCCACGTGGGAACGTTCAGAATGACAAGGGAAAAGCCAAGGTGTACCAGGTGTACCAGGTGCGCCAAGTGCTGAAAGCGATTGAGAAGCTGCAGGAGGGAAAAAATGCCAACTGACCACTACACGTACCGAGTAACTTGGTCGACCGAGGACGGGGAGCACGTCGGGCTATGCGCGGAGTTCCCTTCATTGTCTTGGCTCGCATCAACGCCTGAAGAAGCCTTAGCCGGTATCCGGCAGGTCGTTGCCGAAGCCGTTGCCGACATGAAGTCAGGTGGCGAAGAAATCCCCGTCCCGCTGGCGGACAAGCAATATAGCGGCGTCCTATCGCTTCGGATCCCGCCGGAGTTGCATCGTTCCTTGGCGACTCAGGCGGCGGAGCAAGGCGTCAGCCTTAACCGTCTCGTCAGCGCTCGCTTGGCTGTTCTGGCATAGGGAATGCAAATCAAATTTTCCCGGCGAAGGCGGCCTCGGCGTCAAACTGACGCTTGAGGTATAAAATGATGTCTACCGTTCTGTCCAGGCAAAGTTGTAATGTCCGGTCACCAGCAAAGTTGAAATGTCCGGTTGTCCTTTGTCCTTCCAGCTTGTTTGTTCAGTCTTTTGGGGTTCCCGTAGGGCGGTGGTGCTGGCCTGACTCGAGTGAGTTCGGCTCAGGGTGAAGATGTCATGCCA
This sequence comes from Cupriavidus sp. FW305-26, assembly GCF_058787975.1. NCBI lineage: Bacteria > Pseudomonadati > Pseudomonadota > Betaproteobacteria > Burkholderiales > Burkholderiaceae > Cupriavidus > Cupriavidus sp. FW305-26. The sequence continues at coordinate 61,438 of NZ_JBYTAH010000005.1, read as the reverse complement.
GCGGAGCGGATTTGAATTCCAGTAGCAAGCTGAGTTTCAGTTCTCCGTTCCGTTAAGCGGCCACGGCTGCTGCTGTAAGCGTTGCAGAGCTTCCAACATATCGTTCTGCCCGAGCGACCGCTGCGACTTCTTGCCGGGCGGTCGTCCACGCTTGCGGGGAGCTCCCTCCGTGCCAGGCACAGATAATGACCGCGTGTTGTCGCGTTTCTCCTGAACGTATTGCGCCAACTGCAGCACGTGCCCCAGGCGCTTGTTGTCGACGATCGCGCCCTGATCCACTTCCGAGAGCCGATCGTAGATGGTGTAGGGCAGGGCCGTGCCATTGGCCCGAGGCTCGATCCTGCCATCCGGGTAGTGATAGACATCGATGTAGCGACCGGCCAGCTTCCGATGCTCGGGCGTATCCCTCAGCAGGTAGAGCATCTTGTCGTACTGGATCGTCAGGCTCTTGGACACACAGCGCGGCTCGCGCCACGCGAAGATAAGGTCCAGGTTCTCGTCTGGACGCAGCGGCCGATGGGCGTTGTGGTCATTGCGCGGCGCCTTGGCAAAGCGCGCGTTATAGTCAGCGATGAATTCTGCCATGAAGGCATTGGCTGCCTCCATCGTGTTGATCCCACGCAGGCGCAACTCCTTGACCAGTCTGTCCTGCAAGGTCAGGTGAGTCCGCTCGACACGGCCCTTGGCCTGGCTGCTGTTGGCGCAGATGCCTTCGATGTTCAGCTCGAACAAGGCCCGCGCAAACTGGGTGTGGCCGTCGCCACTGGTTGCTCCTTTCTTGTTGATCCGAAAAACGCTGGCCTTGTCGCTGTAAAACGCCACCGGCTTGCCGTGGCGCTCCAGGTAGGCCCGCGTCGCCGCAAAGTATGTGAACGTGGATTCCGAATGAGTGAAGCGCAGTTCCATGATCTGGCTGGTGGCGTCGTCGACATAGACCAGCAGCGTGCAGGCCGGTGCCCGCTCCTCGAACCAGCGGTGATCGCTGCCGTCGATCTGGATCAGTTCGCCATAGCAGGCGCGCCGGTTACGAGGCTGGTAGACCTTCGGCGGCCGCTGTTTGCGTGGCACCCACAGGCCGGCTACCGTCATCAGTCGGCGGATCGTTTCTTTGGACAACGTTAGCCCATGGCGCTCTCGCAGCTTCTCAGCCGCGAGCGTTGGACCAAAGTCGGCGTAGTGTTCCCGAATCAGGCCGAGGGCCACGGATTCGCGGTCCGCTGGCATGCGATTGTTGCTGGGTCGACCGCGCCGGCGAGAAACCAGCCCGGATGCGCCTTCCTGCCGGTAGCGCTCCAGCAGCCGCCGGAATTGCCGGTCCGTAATCTCGAGTCGTTCGGCGGCCACGCCGGGCCGCAACTGACCATCCACGACCGCCTGGACGATCTTGAGCCTGTCTAACTCACGCATGCTTACTGTAATGACCTCGGTTCCCGCCATCCCCGGACATCCTCCATTGCATTCAACCGGGCAGGCTGAATACCACGAACGGGCGCCTCAGGCGGACATTTCAACTTTGCTAGAACCGGACATTACAACTTTGCCGCCACACGTTCCGTTCGCATAATACTTTTTATGTTAAATCATTCAGTGCGACCGGGCACAGCACGCACATAACAGCGCAGCGTGGACCTCTTCCTGGCTTCTTTCCATAAATGGAGGCCTGCGGTACGCGCTATCAAATGACCAGCAAATAGAAGCGCTTCTTCTAACTTACTGAAATTATTAGCATTTATATCAGAGAGAGGCTCGTAGCTTCGAGGTCGTGAAGTAAGCTATCAAATTAGTTAGCGATTGTGACAGCGCCGGCCGCAAGTTCATCGTGAGGCCGCGACAAAAGGCCTCTAGCCGCTGGCTGTCACTCTAAACGCACGAGCCTGGCGCGCCGACTTCGACGCCGGTCGCCGCGACCTCCGACCAGGCACTCGCCTGGAGGAGTGGCTGCATCGAGGGCAAGGCCGTGCGAGGTTGTGCCATGAGCTGCTGCAGCGAAGACCATACCACCGTGGTGGAAGGGCTGCGGCTGGAGGAACTGCTCAATCGTTCAACTACCGTTGCAAAGACTTTCTGGTCCGAAGGGGAACGTTTCTGCCATAAGAAGTGGCAGCCCAGGAACAGAAGATTGGTCGCCCCTCGAGAAGTCCCAGAAGGGCAAGCCAGTAAAACTCCTGCCACGCATTCTTCCAGATTTATGAGCCCACACAAGGCCGATGGCCGACCCCTTGTTCAGCGTGGACACCAAGGACTTCGACATCGACAAGTGTCGGTTCGCCCTGATCGCCAGCAGCGCGTTGCAGATCGTGATCGGCGTGACGGGGCGCCCACTACAGACGCCTGCCGCCATTTCCGACAACGGATAGGGCACGTCCGTCCGGCCAAGTAGCGTCCATAGCGAGATCATTTTGAAGCCCGGCCCTTTGGTGTGCCTCATAATGGCACCCTCATATAACCAACGCATCACGCATGACCTCCAGCTTTCGCGTCTATATCGACGAGTCGGGCGACGAAGGATTTGTGTTCCTTCCCAACGAGCAAGGTAGTTCGAGGTGGTTCGTCCAGTCCGCCACGGTAGTTCGCACTGTGAACGACCTAGCAATGGTGCAACTCGTCAAGAACGCTAGGGAGCTACTGAGGAAGCCTGCTAAATCGCCCCTGCATTTTCGCAACCTGCGGCATGAGCACCGGGTGCCTCTGGCGCGCATGATTGGGGAGGCGCCACTGCGGCACGTGCATGTGCTGGTCCACAAGCCCTCAATCGCCGACCCGGAGGTTTTTCAGCAGGAGGCGTTTTCCTTATACCGCTACACGATCCGCCTTTTGCTGGAACGCGTGAGCTGGCTGTGCAGGGATACCGCGCGCCCTGGTGAGGGTGATGGTAAGGCCGAACTGATTTTCTCGAACCGATCGGCGATGTCCTATGCCGACCTCCATCATTACCTTGTGCGACTGCAGGGCCGGGAAGACTGCCGCATCCATTGGGACAGCCTCGACCTTGATGGCGTGCGCGCAGTGAATCACGACCAGTTGGCAGGCCTGCAGGTCGCCGACGCCGTGGCGACGAGCGCGTTCTACGCAGTCCACAGAAATCAGTATGGGGAGACGGAAGACCGATACCTGCGCATGCTCGCACGCAACCTGTATCGGCGCAATGGACAGGTGGACGGCTACGGCTTGAAGTTTTGGTGCGGCGACGCAGAAGATGGGGAGCGTCGGCGTGTGATCGCCGCGGTGCGCGACGACTGAGAAAAGACGGTTGCAGGCCCCGGATTCGAGGATCCCACCCAAAACGGGCTGCCGTCTTTCGACGACCTCTACAAGCTCCGCGCTTGCCTGCAACACCCAAATTATACGAGCCCTGATGCGATTTTCGCAACAGGGCTGGTTGGCCGCTGGTGGCAGCGATCGCGCGATGGAACCGCTCATGTGACGGATAATGCAGGTGAATACTGTATAAATATACAGTACACTGGGGGCAGGAGCTCGCCATGCTAACCGTCGCCCCAGAATCCATTCATCCGTCACTTTGGCTTGCCTCGCAGCTTGCTCGGGGCAACGCACGCACCGTTCCAACCGGGTATCCGTCGCTCGACAAGGAGCTTCCGGGCGGCGGCTGGCCGATCGGTTGCCTGACGGAGTTGCTGCAGCGCCAGCCGGGTATCGGCGAGTTGCGCTTGCTACGCCCTGCTCTCGTCGCGCGCTCGAACCGCCCTGTCGCGCTTCTGGCACCGCCGCACGCGCCTCAAGCGTTGGCGCTCGCCAACTGGGGCGTCCCGTCCGCGCAGACTCTCTGGATCGAAACCCGGCACACCGCTGACGCCCTGTGGGCCGCGGAGCAGATCTTGCGCGCCGGGACCTGCGGAGCGCTCGTCTTTTGGCAGTCGCACCTGCGTAACGATGCGCTTCGGCGTCTGCATCTTGCCGCCCAAGCCTCCGATGTCCTTTTCTTCGTGGTTCGTCCGACGGCCTGTGCACGCGATGCCTCGCCGGCGCCGCTGCGCCTGACATTGGAGCCCGCATCGGACGGAATTCGTGTGCAGTTCGTTAAGCGTCGAGGCCCGCAGCAGGAATCGCCGCTCCACATAGCGCTGCAGCCCTCCCCCATTCTGTTGTATCGCCATGCTGCGCCTGTGGATCTGCCTGCGCCTGTCGTCCCTGCCCCTCGAAGTATTCCGACCGAACTGGTCCACTGAGCTAGCGGTTGCTGTCCTGGACAGGGAGCGCGTGCATATGGCGTCGCCGCTGGCCATTGCGGCCGGCGTGAAGCCGGCAATGCGCCGCGGTGGCGTACAGACGATCGCACCGCAGACCATTCTCTTTGACCGCGATGGTTGCGCAGAACTGGCGGCGCTCGAGCGTGTCATGATGGCGATGCTGCAGTTCTCGCCCAATGTCGCTGCGTCCGAGGAGGCGGCGGTGCTTGTCGACATCAGCACCACGCTGCGACTATTCGGCGGCGTCCGCAAGCTGCGGCAACGGATGCTGGCGGCCGTCAGGGCAATGGGGTTCAGTCCTGTCGCGGGATGCGCACCAACCGCCGAAGGCGCTTGGCTACTTGCGCGCTCTGGTGGCGGAACGGCATTAAGTATGCCCACATTGGTGCGAGCGCTGGTCGGCATCCCCGTTGCGATCCTGCCGGCGGCGCGGCCGTTTGATGAGTGGCTGGACGGACTCGGCTGTCGGACGCTAGGAGACCTGCGCCGGCTGCCGCGCGCAGGCCTGCAGCGCCGATGCGGCGCCGCCATCCTTGAGGCGTTGGATCGCGCCCATGGGGAAGCACCTGAAGTCTTCGAATGGGTCGAAGCTCCCCCATCGTTTGACGCCGCGGTGGATCTTCCGGATAGGATGGACAACGCTGAGTCCGCCCTTGCCTACACTCGCGGCTTGCTGGTACAGATGGTCGGCTGGCTAACCGCCCGGCACCTGGCCATCAAGCGGTTTGCGGTCGAACTGCGCCACGAGCGCGGCCCCGCTGCCATCGCACCAACGAAGATTGAGATTGCGCTGGCCGAGCCCAACTGGCATGAAGAGCATTTGGTTCGCCTGCTCAAAGAGCGTCTGACGCGGCTGACTGTCGAGGCGCCGATGATTGCCGTCGCGGTGTCTGCCATCGAGACCGAGCCGGTGGCACCCCCCAGCGATTCATTGTTTCCAGAACCGGGCGGCACGCCGGCGGACCATGCACGCCTGCTTGAGTTGCTGGTGGCACGCCTCGGCGCTGACAATGTCCGCCAACCGTGCTTGCGTGCAGACTACCGCCCGGAAGTCGCCAACAGCTGGCAGTCTGCCACTGACAAGCCGCCCAGCGCAACGTTGCCCGCAGGCCTGCCACGTCCTGTTTGGCTGCTCGGCAAGCCGGTGCCGCTGATTGAACGCGACCACCGTCCCTTCTACGGATCGCCACTGCGTATCGTCTCACCGCCTGAGCGCATCGAGTCGGGCTGGTGGGGCGGCCAGCTGGTGACACGCGACTATTTCGTTGCGGAGGCGAAGGACCACACCTGCTACTGGATCTTTCAGGAACGCATGGGCAGCCGAGAAGGCGATGAGGCTCGGTGGTATCTGCATGGCCTCTTCGGCTGAAAACCATGGACATCAACGCCAAGGCAGGTCTGCCCGCCTACGCGGAACTGCACTGCCGCTCCAACTTCTCCTTCCTCGCCGGCGCCTCACGGCCGGAAGAGCTCGCTGAGCGCGCCGCTCAGTTGGGCTACCACGCGCTCGCCATCACGGACGAGTGCTCGCTAGCGGGCATCGTTCGTGCCCACACAGAGGCCAGGAATGCCGGCCTTCGCCTTGTAATTGGCGCCTGGTTCCGGCTGCAGAACGCCGACGGCTCTCCCGCGCTCTCATTCCTTGCGCTTGCCCGTAACCGCGAAGGTTATGGCAACTTGTGCGAACTGATCACGCTCGCGCGCATGCGCGCCGCCAAGGGTTCCTATGTGCTGACCCCACGCGACTTGGCCGCGCCCGAAGCGCCGTCCGAGCATCTGAAGGGGCTGCCAGATTGCTTGATCGTGTTCACGCCGGACTATGGCGTGGCGGCCGAGAAGCTGGAGGCGCAATCGGCATGGGTGAGCGCGACTTTTGCTGGCAGGGCGTGGATGGGATTGAGCCTGCTCTACAAGCCGATGGACGATATCCACCGCGGCACGGTCGAAGCGGCCGCGGCGCGACATCACCTGCGCATCGTCGCCACTGGCAACGTCACCATGCACGTACGCTCGCGCAAGCCGATGCATGACGTGCTGACTGCCATCCGTGTGCATCGCCCGGTTCCCGAATGTGGGTATGACCTCCTGCCTAACGCCGAGCAGCACCTGCGCTCCCGCTTGCGACTCGCCAACATTTACCCGCACCGCTACCTGACGGAGTCGGTCCACATTGCAAACCTGTGTCAATTTTCGCTGGACGAGCTCCGTTACGAGTATCCCGAAGAAGTGGTGCCGGATGGCGTCACGCCGTCCGACTATCTGCGGGGCGAAGCCTATGTCGGCGCGCACCGTCGCTATCCGGACGGCATCCCCCTTGCCGTCCAGCAGCAACTCGAACATGAATTCGCACTGATCCGCGACATGTCGTATGAACCCTATTTCCTGACGGTCTACGACATCGTGCGGTTCGCCCGCTCCAACGGCATTCTCTGCCAGGGTCGCGGGTCCGCAGCCAATTCCGCCGTCTGCTACTGTCTCGGCATTACCGAAGTTGACCCGGCACGCGGCAACCTGCTGTTCGAGCGGTTCATTTCAAAAGAGCGCGCCGAGCCGCCCGATATCGACGTCGACTTCGAGCATCAGCGCCGCGAGGAGGTGATCCAGTACCTGTATCGCAAGTACGGGAGGGACCGCGCGGCACTGGCTGCCGCGGTGACCACCTACCGGCCTCGCAGCGCGCTGCGCGACACAGGCAAGGCATTAGGTGTGGATCCCGCGATCGTCGACCTGGTCGCGAAATCTCACCATTGGTTCGACAGCAAAGCGGATCTCCTTAAGCGTTTTGGCGAAAGCGGCGTGGATACGGAAGCGGCATTGTCCCAACGCTGGGCACACATGGCCGTGTCGCTGCTTGGCTTCCCGCGGCATCTCTCCCAGCACACAGGAGGTTTTGTGCTCGCGCGTGGCAAGCTTTCCAGGCTGGTGCCAATCGAGAACGCGGCCATGGCCGATCGCAGCGTGATCCAGTGGGACAAGGACGACCTTGACGCCTTGGGGTTGCTCAAGGTTGATGTCCTCGCGCTCGGCATGCTGTCTGCGATCCGGCGAGCCCTGGATCTGGTGACGCAACAACGCGGAGAAGCCTTTGAGCTGCAGGACATTCCAGCGGAAGATCCGAAGACCTACGAGATGATTTCGCGGGCGGATACGGTGGGCGTGTTCCAGATTGAGTCGCGCGCCCAGATGTCGATGCTGCCCCGCTTGAAGCCGCGCACCTTCTATGACCTCGTCATCGAAGTGGCGATCGTTCGGCCGGGCCCGGTTCAGGGTGGCATGGTGCATCCCTACCTGCGTCGCCGGCAGGGCTTGGAGCCGGTCAGCTATCCGAGCCCGGAGATGGAGCAAGCCCTGTCCCGCACGCTGGGTGTACCGATCTTTCAGGAACAGGTGATGCAGGTAGCCATGCTGGCGGCAGGCTTCTCAGCTGGGGAAGCGGATCAACTGCGTCGCGCCATGGCCGCCTGGAAGCGAAAAGGTGGGTTGGAGCGATACCACGAACGCATCGTGACGGGCATGCTCGAGCGCGGCTACGATCTGGAGTTCGCGGAGAGCATCTTCCGGCAGATCCAGGGCTTCGGCGAGTACGGCTTTCCGGAAAGCCATGCAGCAAGCTTCGCACTTCTCGTCTACGCGAGTGCGTGGCTCAAGTGCCACGAGCCTGACGCCTTCCTCTGCGCCATGCTGAATAGCCAGCCGATGGGCTTCTACACGCCATCCCAGCTGGTGCAGGACGCCAAGCGCCATGGCGTCACGGTTCTTCCTGTTGATGTGACAGTGAGTGGCTGGGACGCCAGCCTGGAAAGTCATGAAGGCTCGGTGCTGGCTGTACGCCTGGGCCTCTCGCAGCTGAGGGGCATGCGCCGCGAAGCGGCCGAACGCATCGAAACGGCACGCGCACTCCGGCCCTTCGCCTCCGTCAAGGTTCTTGCTCGCAGAGCGTCGCTAGACCGGCACGATGTCAATGTACTGGCCGCTGGCAATGCGTTGATTGGCCTTACGGGTAGTCGACGCCAGGCGATGTGGCAGGCGGCTGCAGCGGTACCTGACAAGGATCTGCTGCGGCCCGCGGATCTGGACGAGCCAATGCCCGAACTCTCACAGCCAACGGAAGGCGAGGAGATCGTCAGCGACTATCGCTCGCTCGGCCTCACGCTGAACCGCCACCCGCTTGCCCTGCTCCGCCACAAGCTTGCTGCATTGCGCTTTGTGCCCGCCGACGTGCTTGCCACCTACGCGACGCGGCAGATTGCCCGTGGCTGCGGAATCGTGACCGTACGGCAGCGGCCGAGCACGGCGAATGGCGTGGTCTTCTTGTCATTGGAGGACGAGACCGGTACCGTCAGCGTCATCGTCTGGCCGTCCGTGATGGAGAAGTACCGACGCGAGGTATTGACGGCCTCCCTACTCGGTGTCTATGGCCAGTGGCAATGCGAAGGCGAGGTGCGGCACCTGATCGCGCAACGCTTTGTCGACTTGTCGCCCATGCTTGGATCCCTGGACACCGCGAGCAGGAATTTCTGCTAACAGTATCCTCGTTGCCCTCATCAGGAACCCGAAGGCTCTCGCCCACGTGAGGCCTGGAACTCGGCGATGCATTGGATGGCCTGTTCGCACTGCTCAAGCGAAAGGGCATGGATGCTGGGACTGTCGACTGGAATGCGGAGCGATGCAATCAGCCACTTCATTGCCTTGCCCCTCGCCTCAAAGGCATTGACACCGTCGCGCCGCATCTTCGCAGTGACCAACGGATCGAGGGCATCGTGCAGTCGGCTCTTCTTTTCGCGCAATGCCGCGTCGGCCAATCTTCCAAGCGGGGTGTGTTGCTTGCTTCGCGCACGCACGCCGATCCACGCCTGGCACGGGGAGCAGATCCACACAGGCCCGTGGTCCTCCAAATACGGGTATGCCTCTTCTCCCACGCGGGCAAGAACCGCCTTCCCGCCGCAGTAATCGCAGAGGGGCTGAGGAGGAGCAGGTATCGGTCGGCCAACACGCATCAATGACCCTGAGTTGCCAGGAGGTGAGCGATTCTACGACATGGAATCGGGATTCTTCGTTCCCTACGCTGCCAACCGGTGCTCGTAGTAGGGCTGGTTCCGGTCGTCCAGGATTGCATCGAGCGCGGCCAAGTTCTTCGCGTCGGGATTCAACCAGGCTTCCACATGCTCGGGCTTGACTGGCACGATACAACGATCATGCCCTGCGGCCGACACCTCAGCGGGCGGCTCGTCGGTAATGGCAGCGAAGGAATAGAGATCGGCCTCGCCCTCTCCTCCTTTGCTGATCGACCATAGACACGCCACCAACATGTCCTGCTGCGGCTCGGGCCTGAACTCCAAAACCACGCTCTCTTGCTGCTCGCCAGGTGCCAGCTCTCGCTGCTCCATCCGATGCCGTGCGACATTTTCGTAGAAAGCATTGACGATCATGATGCCGTGTCGATAGCCGTATAGCTGTCGCCATGCCTTCTTCAAATTGTCGCGTCTGGCGTTGTTCTGGAACCTTGTATCTGTTAGGAATTTTACTAGTCTTTCCAAGACGAGTAGCCGGTGGGGGCGCGGGGGAGGGAAAAATGGGTCGGAGGGTTGTGGATAACTTCACTCTCGCGCGCTGGCGAAGACTGGAGGCGGTCGTGGTCCTTCGTGCAGTTGCTGAATACGCCAAGCAGGATGGGCAATTTAGACCACGGCAGAGCCATGGCACAACTCGCTGGCACGCGAACGTGGACGGCGTGGACTACGAAATCCTGTGCACGGGACCCCGGTTCCTAGATACACGTGCGAACCGAGGCGGTGGAGGTGCGGTCGATCTGGTAATGCACCTGATGCGGCTCGACTTCAAGCGCGCCGTAGCAGTGTTGAAGGCCAAGCAGCTCTGATGCGTCTTGTCGCATCGACTGAGGATCTTGTTATGGGCGGGCGGCCCTACCCCGGCTTCCCAATCCTCCTATGGGACAGCATGGAGAGCTGCGCGGAAGCCAACGAATTCCTGCGCCACTACCTGCTCCGCGGTGCTATCGGCTCGCGTAATTCTTGGGAACCGACAGGGCGTTCTCTTTACGACTACTTCAGCTTCCTTCAGGCGCACGACCTGCGTTGGGACGACGTAGATCGCGGAGAGAAAAAAACGCTGCTCGCCGCCTATCGAGACTACTGCTTCAAAACTGCGGGTCTCCAACGCAATACTGTACGGAACCGTCTCTTATACGTGTGCGAGTTCTATTCCTTCGCACAGCAGAGGGGCTGGATCAAGCAGCTTCCTTTTGGCTATGAGACGCGACGAACGATGCGTACGGGGGGCTTTCTCGCGCATGCCGATGGAAGTGGCGGAACGAAAGCCGTGCGCGATGTGATGCCGAGGGCTCGCAAGGACCTGCCTCAATATCTCACCCTCACACAAGTCCATGCCCTATTGACTGCAGCCGCTAACCCTCATCATCGCATGATTATTAGGCTTGCCGTGGGCTCTGGCCTGCGCCGGGAGGAACTGGCCTCCTTCCCGCGCGCCTATGTCTTCGATCCAGACCTTGCCGGACGGCCAGAGCGCAACATCCGTGTCCACCTTGATCCTGAGGATGGCCAAGGGATGCAGACCAAAGGCAACAAGCCGCGCTCAATCTACATCGGCCGGCGGCTGATGAAGGACCTGAACCACTACGCAATCCATGAGCGCGGCCTGCGCTCCTCGCTAAGCGGGGCGCCGCAAAAGGCGCTGTTCCTCAATCAGTTCGGCGAGCGGTTTACGGACGATGGAAAAAGTCTGAATCGTATTATCAAGGAGATCGGCAGGAAGGCCGGCGTTCGCGTGTGGGCTCACCTTCTGCGCCATACGTACGCGACTCACACCCTCGTCTCGCTCCAGCGGGTCCGCGACCGAAGCCGAATCGAACCCCTGGTGTTTCTGAAGCAGCAGTTGGGCCACGCCTCAGTGCAGACCACGATGGTGTACCTGCATCTGGTCAATGAATTGGCTGACGAGGCTGTGCTGGCGTACGACGACGAACTCAATGACCTGGCGGATGCGCTGAATGGGCAAGCGTAAGACCTTCTTCAAGACGGATCTGACAATTCCTCAGATAGAGCATGAGCGCGATGCTGAGGGGAGGATCGTCATCACCGCGGCAGCAATGCCTCCGAGCTGCACTGAAGTGAGATTCGGACGGAACACCACCAGGCTCCGGACATTCGAGTTCGCCCCTTGGTACGGCGTCGGCATTGACCCGATCACCTATGCCTGTCAGCGGCAGGTTGAGCGCTTCCTCGGCAAGCAGGACTCAGACGTCCAGGTGACGACTGTCGTGGGCTACTGCAAACTAGGCCTCGCGAGATTTTTGACGCACCTAACCATGCTCGGCACCGCAAACGGCCGACCGATGCGCCTGACCGACATCACCCGCGACACCATAGATAGCTACCTGCTCTTTCTCCGAGACCAAGGCATCGCCACGGACTCGCAGCGAACGGCGTACAGCTATACCAAGTCCGTCTTGCAGGCCTTGGGACGGCGAGGACTGGTCCACGTGATCGAACGCGGCAGTGAAGCCACGTTCCCCAGCAACCCCTTCCCCGGCTCGACACGCGGAGGCAAAGGGGAGCGCCCGCTATCTGCCACCGAGAAGAAGGCCTTCACGCTTGCCGTGAGGACGGCGGTGCAGCCACTGTTTGGAGAGGACGCAGAACCCACGGCAACACTAGCAGCCTATGCCCTGCTGGTCGTAGCCTTGCACACGGGTCGGAACACCACGCCATTGCTAGAGATGCCGATGAACTGCCTGCGCGCGCATCCAAAGGAAGGAATAGAGTTTCTGGTCGTGTTCAAGCGCCGAGGTTACTCCTCCACCAAGGTGGCGCTGCGCGCATCCAATTCCGTGATGCGTGTTGTGGAATCTACGCCGACACTGCGCTCCACGGTAGCTGGGTTGATTCGCCGCGTTCTTGCGCTGACGGCTGGCCTGCGCCGTGAGGCGCCGGAAGACATTCGTGATCGAGTATGGCTGTATCGACGAAGTAGGGACAGTGAAAGTCGCGTCAGCGCACTGACGCACGGCACCCTCGAAGAGGCAATCAAAAAGCTGGTCAGGACGTACGACCTCCGGGGCGATGACGGCGAGCCGATGCGGATCAACGTCAGCCGGCTGCGCAAGACCTTCGTCAACCGCGTGTACGAGATTCTGGACGGCGATGTCGTCGCCACCGCGACCGCGGCTGGGAACTCACTCGTCGTCACCATGCGCAACTACCTGCGACCTAGCGAAGATGCCCGCAAAAACTGGCGCTTCATGGGCCTGGTGCTGGTCGAGGAGCTTTTGACAAACACCCTCGGTGCCACTGAACGAACGCCGGTTGGCCGGTGCTCGGACACCACCGCCGGCGAGTATGCCCCAAAACGAAACGGCGACCTTTGCCAAAGCTTTCTGAACTGTCTTCGCTGCCGCAACTACGTCGTCACCGGCGATGACCTATGGCGGTTGTTCTCGTTTTACTTTCGGATCTTGCGCGAGCGCCCGCGCGTGGATAAGCGCCGCTGGGACCACCACCTTGCCCACATCCCTCGTCTGATCGACCGCGACGTCATCCAAGCCGGCCTTCGCCGCAAGTTGTTCAAGCCTGAGCAGGTGAATGCCGCCCGAGAACGGGCACGACACGATCCTCACCCCCTCTGGGCCAGCCCCACAATCATCAACGAATTGAATTCACTGGCGTGATGTCCCTAGCCAGAAGAGCGCTGGACCAGGAGCCTGTCGGCCAGCCAATCCTTGATCAGGACAACCTCGCCGCCACCATCATCTCGACTTGCACGATCAACGGCAAGGTGGTCATCCTCAGCCGGTACGGCGACCCAAAGTGGCGGCTCGTCGGGCAGCCTACGAACAAGGGAGCGTCGGAACAGTACGTAGACTTCAACGCCATACCCGCGGGCTGGCGGGCCACGATGAAGGCGATCTTGTGGCACTACATGCGCCGCGGACGCGAGGGAAAGAAAAGGCCGTCGCCTCGCGCCGTGACGAAGCTCCTTGTGGACGCCAAGTCATTCCTGCAGCACTTGGTGCGATTGAACATCACTAGGCTGGCCGATGTCACGCCCTTCGCGTGCTCGCTGTTCGTTGACTTCTGCAGACAGCATCGCCAGCGGCAAGGTTCCGCCAGAGCGGGAGAACTGCTGAAAGCCTCCTCGCTTGGACAGCTATACGGCGCTGTCGAGGCGCTCCATGAGTTGAGTCAGTACACGAGGGATGTAATGCCTGACCATCCTTGGGCCGGCACGTCGGCCACCCACTTGGCCGGTCTGACCGGTCAAGGAACGGGGTTTCGGGGAGGCAAGACCCCGCTTATGCCGGACGATGTGTTCACCACTCTCTTTCAGCGCGCCTGGTCATTGGTTGAAGCAGCCGATGATCTTCTTGATGTCCGCGATGAGATCTTGATCCTGCGGCAGGCGGCCGGCGGGAAGACACCGGCCGAGGGTATTTTCGTCCGAAGTCGGGGCTGGGCGGACATGTGGGAGTTCAACAAGGCGGTGATCGAACTGCGCACCGCCTGCTACATCGTCGTGGCGAGCCTTTCCGGGTGCCGCAACCATGAACTCGGCTTTGTCCAAAGGGGAGCCTGCTACGCCACGGAGGCGGCCGCAGACGACAAGGGTGAGCCCCGGACTTACAACTGGATGCGTTCGCAATCCACCAAGACAGGCGAAGGCCGCGCAGAGTGGATGGTTCCTGAGGCGGTTGTGACTGCGCTGAAGGTGATGGAGCGGTGGTCTGCTCCCTATCGGGCCGTGATCGAGGCCGAGATCGAAGCTCTTCGTTCGCAGAACCCCCTGGACCCTGAGCTTGCCGAGGCGCAACTGCATATGAACGCCGTCTTCGTGGCCATGACGCCGAACAGAGGCAACCAGGTGCGCACGATGTCACTAGGGGCGTGGAACAAGGCGTTGAAATCGTTTGCGCAGAATTGCGGCTTGGATTGGGACTTGGCCAGCCATCACTTTCGCCGGAAGTTCGCAAGCTATGCCGCCCGGAGTCAGTTCGGAGACCTGCGGTACTTACGATCACACTTCAAGCATTGGTCGATGGACATGACGCTAGGCTACGCTCTCAACGAGTCACAGGAGATTGCCCTCTACGCCGAGATCCAGACTGAACTCGACGACATCAAGAATGAAGTCGTGGAAGGCTGGCTGCGACCCGGCACCGCCCTAGCCGGTGGATACGGTCGAAATATCGTGTCCTGGCGGGGCGGCCAGGCCGTGACCATTTTCAAAGACCACCGCCAGATGGTTCGGTCGTTGGCGGAAAGTACGTCCATCCGCAGCAACGGGCATGCGTGGTGCACAGCCGACGATAACCGGTGTGTCGGCAATGATCTAGAGCGCACGCGTTGCAGCGGCTGCAATAACGCGGTCATCGGGCCAGAGTACGCTCCGCTCTATCGGGGCCTCCATGATCATCTGCAGGAGGTGCTAGCCTGTGATGACATCGGCGAAGGCGGACGAAATCTGGTCCGCCGAGACATGCAGCGTTGTCGCGATGTGTTGGTGACCCTGAGTCAGGGGGACAATTCGGAGTCTGCCGCGCCATGAGCAAACAACGCAAGCCAGCAGATCAGCGCGAGAAGGATCTACGCCTGGCGATGTTTCGAATCCAGCAAGGTCGTGCTCGCCACACCAAGGCGAAGAAGCTTACCATCAGCGCAGTTGCCGAAGAGGCTGGGGTGACCGGTCCGCTCATCCACAACCACTACCCCAAGATCGCTGAAGCCATTCGACTAGCCCAAGGTCGCGACAGTCGCGCTCAGCGCAACGCAAAGCAACTGGAGCTAAAGGCGGCACGTGACAAAACTCGTGAGCTTCGGCAGGAGATTGCAAACCTCCGCTCGGATGTGAGTCGGCTGGCATCGATCAACGAGGTATTGCTCGCTGAGAATGCCATGCTACGGTCGCGGCTGGGCGATTCCGACGTGGTGCCGATGGTCAAGCGACGTCAAAACTGACGCCCACGGCTTCGCAGGCTGATCATGCCGCTACGAAACCATACCAAGCGCGGAACAGACTCCGATAATTGTTGGTCCGGATACCAATTCACAGACATCGCCGTTTGTGCCGTTGGCGGAAGTCGCTTTCCGGCCATGAAGAGCCGTTCGATTTTTCATACCGAGCGTCCGCTGCCGATCGCGATGCGGCCGCAGAGAGAGCCGTCTATCAGCACAAGCTGAATTGTAGGCTCCGCTGTACCCTCGGCCGTAGGTGTCAGTGAGAGACGGTCGACGACTGGCGCTCGCCAACTGCAAATGCCTCACGCGTCCGGCGCCACCGCCAGTGCCATCAGCGGCGCCATGCATGGGCTGGCCGCCGCCAGCGCGCGCTGTTCGTCGAGGATGTCCTGCAGGATGGCATGCGTCGTATCCGGGTTGGCCAGCACCACGCGGAAAACGGCAATCGGGCGGCCACTCCACTGTGTCGACGTCAACTGCGTGCGCGATACGAATGAGCGGCCGGCATCGCGCTGCATTTCCTGAATGCTGATGGTCAGCGCATCCAGCGCGTCCAGCATCTTCTCGCGCCTGCCGGCCGAAGCGGTTGCCAGCGCGGCACGCACGGTCTCGGGCACATGGCGATAGGTCAGGATGCAAAGCTGCGGGTGGCTGTCGAGCTCGAAATCCGGCTGCTGCACTATCAGGGATGCAAAGTAGCGGGCGTTATCGATGCTACGTTCGATCAACTGCGCCAACCCCTTGCGACCGAGCAGATGAAAGTTCGCATAGAGCATGATCGCCGCCGCGCCGCGCGATCCTTCGAGCGTATGGCGCCCCAGGTCCACCGAGCCCTTGCGCACGATGTAGTTCGCATGCTGGATGATGTCCTGCGTCCACGCCGCGTGCCGGAACAGCACCATGCCGGCGCCCATCGGCACGTAGAACTGCTTGTGCGCATCGATGACGACGGAATCGGCACGCTCGATGCCCGCGAAGCGCCAGCGCTCGCGCTCCGACAGCAGTGTTGCGCCGCCCCATGCGGCATCCACGTGGAAATGGCAGCCGGCCTCCTGAGCAACATCCGCGATCGCGTCGAGCGGATCGACCGCGCCCGTCTCGGTCGTCCCCGCTATGCCGACGATCGCCATCGGCCGGATGTTGCGCTGCTGCAGGTCACGCATGGTATCGCGCAGCAGGTCGATGCGCATGCGACCGTCTGCATCGACCCCGACCGGCACGAGATTGTCGCGCCCGATGCCAAGGACATCGGCTGCCTTTCGCAACGAGTAGTGCCCGCGCTCTGAGACGACGACCGCAAGCCCGTCATGGCCGTAATGGCGCAGCGCAGCCACCAGTCCGGCGCGATGGATGCCGGCGAAGCCATCACGCGCGCCCAGCAAGTTGTTGCGGCTCGCCCATAGCGCGGTGAGGTTGGCAACCGTGCCGCCGGAGCAGATCGCGCCGAGCGCGTGGTCGGCATCGTGCAACCATCTCGCATAGAACGCGGTGTCCTGGGCAAACACCAGCTTGTGCAGCATGCCGATGACCTTGCGCTCAAGCCCAGTCAGCGCGCCGGACGTCTCGAGCTTCACGACGTTCTGGTTCAGCGCTGCCACCACCTTGGCCAGCGAGGGCATGAACGACGGCAGCGACGACGTCATGTGTCCGACGAACGTGGGCGATGCCACGGGCATCACGTGCCGAAACACGTCGTTGAGCAGATGATCGGCATGCGCTTGCGGCGATGTCGGCGTCTCGGGCAGCTCAACCGACGCGAATACAGCCTCGCGTGTAGCGCACGCGCCAACCGGATCAAAATGCTCACCCGCAAAGAAATCCGCCGGATGCTCGGCGATCCATCGCTCGAGCGATTCGAATGCACCCCGATCCGCGTCGAACCAGCGCAAGGGGCAGTCGTCGCCCCCGTCCGTGCTTTGTGAGGTCCCTTCGCGAGAGATGTCCGGCTTCATTTGCATTACCCAATGTTGATCGGTACCAGATCCAGGTGTCGCAGGACCTCTCAAGTTGAGACCTCGAGGCCACGTCCGGTCGACTCCGGTCCCCCGAATTGCGCAATCTCACGGACAAGCTGCATGACGGTGCGGCACGCTAGCGTGAGTTCACCATGGCGCGACATGGCCAACGCAATATGGCGGGTGATCTGCGGATTGATGATCTTCGATGCCTGCAAGCGGCAATCCCGGCCGGCGTTGGAAATCGCATACGGCCCCAGCAGCGCGTACATGCCCCCGTCGGCGACGATATGGGTCTGCAGGCTTAGCGAATCGGCCTCCACTGCGACATTCAGCGCAACACCATGCTCCAGTGCCAATTGATCCAATCGGTCGCGCCAGCTATTGGGTCGGCAGAACATTACCAGGGGAAGGTTGTGCAGCGCGGAAAACTGTACGGTGGGGTTGGCGGTCACGCGGTCTCCCTCGGCGCCCACAAGGTAGGTCACAGTTTCGACTAAGTACACGTCGCCGTGCTTTGGCATCGGACTATGGCGGAACAGAATAGCCAGATCGACGTGTCCAGCTTCCAGCCAGTTCTCCAGTTGCGCGCCTTGCCCCTCGCGAACACTGAGTTGCACCAGGGGGTAGCGCTCCTTCAAGCGGTAATAAAGCGTGCTGACCAGTGGATGCGCCATGGAAGGCAGGATTCCGATGCGAACTGTGCCGATAGGCTTGCCTGAGGTCGAGTGGATGTCGTTGACCAGTTGGTCCGTGCCTGCCACCCACGCCCGGACCTTGGGCGCCACGCGCTCTCCGAATTCGGTAAGCACCACCCCGCGACCCGTGCGCTGGAATAGACGCCCCCCGCACTCCTGCTCAAGTTCATTGAGTTGGCGGCTGATGTGGGGCTGACTCGTGCCATAGGACTGAGCCACCTTGCTCAGACTGCCCAGGTCGGCAGCCGCCAGGAACAGTTTCCATGCGGAGTAGTTCATCGCTTGCCTTGGCTTCCATGCTATACGGAATCAGTATATCTGAAATATCCAGCATGGCACTTCCGGTATGCCATGGCGACTCCTAGACTGCCTCACATGCCCGCCGCCGTTATGGAGACACTAGCAGCGGCAGGCTCTCCGGGCAAAGCATCCGGCACCCGGTGAACCCCATACTCATACAGGAAGTGACATGAAAGATATCGACCTCCGCGGCCTCAATCCTGCCCCGGTTACGCCCTTCACCCGCGACGGCGCGGTGGACTACGCCGCCTGCAAGAAGCTGGGCGCCTGGCTCGGCAGCATCGATGGCGTGAAGAGCCTGACCGTGCTCGGCCACGCTGGCGAAGGCACCTTTCTGACGCAGGCGGAGCAGATGAAGGTCATCGAAACCTTCGTCGAGGCAGTCAATGGCGCCATTCCCATCATCGCCGGCATCACGTTGGAAGGCACCGAGGTGGCCGCCGAGGAAGCCAAGCGCGCGGTCCAGGCGGGCGCGTCCGCCGGCCTGCTCTACCCCTCGCACGGCTGGCTGCGCTTCGGCTACCAGAAGGGCGCACCTCAGGACAAGTACCGCCAGGTGTTTGAGACCAGTGGGCTGCCGCTGATCCTGTTCCAGTACCCCGATGCAACCAAGTGCACCTACGACCTGGAGACCCAGCTTGACATCGCGGCGCAGCCCGGCGTATTCGCGATGAAGAACGGCGTGCGCAACATGCGCCGCTGGGACACCGAGATCCCCGTGATTCGTCGCGAGCGCCCTGATCTGCAGATTCTGAGCTGTCACGACGAGTATCTGCTGCACACCATGTTTGACGTGGACGGTCTGCTGGTGGGCTACGGCAACATCGCGCCGGAACTTCTGGTCGAGCTAATCAAGGCCGGCAAGGCACGGGACTACAAGGCCGCCCGCGCCATCCACGATCGCCTGCTGCCTGTCACGAAGAACGTCTACCACCGCGGCTCGCACATGGAAGGCACTGTGGCGCTGAAGCATGCGCTGGTTGCCCGCGGCATCCTGGAACACGCCACCGTGCGTTCTCCGCTGCTGCCGCTCGCCCCGGGTGCTGACATTGAAATCGCAAACGCGATGCGCGCCGCCGGCATCGTAGGCTGAACGGTGGCCAGGCGCAGCCATCCGGCTGCGCCTGCTAGCCGCGTCAGTGTTTTTCCCATTTTGCTGTAGCCAGCAGGCATGCACAACGGGAGGAATACGAGGCTTCACGCTGACCTGAGCTTCTGGGCTGCCCCCTGTCGCGGACTTCCAGTGGCTCTTGGGGTGCGAAAGACCGTGGCGACGGCAGAAGCGGATGACGCAAAAATAATGATGGCCGGTGCTCGCACACCATGAGCCAGTCAACTTGGAGACAGCATGGACACCACTACGGTCGCACCCATGTACAGCGGCAGGAACGATGCGGCAAGCAGTGCGCCATTTGATCCGCAGCAGCGGGCAGCGCAACTTCTCTTTCGCATCGAGAATGTTCCCTTTAGCAGGTGGCACACCAAAGCCCGCATTGTTATGGGCAGTGCTACCCTGTTCGATGCATTCGACGCACTGTCCTTGGCGTTTGTCATGCCGGTCCTGGTTGGGCTTTGGCACTTATCGCCGGGCGAGATCGGCGTCCTGATCGCTGCCGGGTACCTTGGGCAGGTCATCGGCGCACTATGCTTCGGGTGGCTTGCCGAGCGCCTGGGCCGGGTGCCGAGTGCCACCGTAACCGTGGCCCTGATGTCGGTCATGAGTGTGGCGTGCGCCTTTGCCGGCAACTTTCACATGCTGTTCCTGTGCCGCTTCATCCAGGGCATTGGTGTCGGCGGCGAGGTACCGGTTGCGGCAACCTATATCAATGAACTGTCGCAAGCCCATGGCCGCGGCCGCTTTTTCCTGCTCTATGAACTGATCTTCCCTGTTGGCCTAATGCTGGCGGCCCAGGTAGGTGCCTTCTTGGTTCCTCGCTTTGGCTGGGAGTACATGTTCCTGGTTGGCGGGATACCCGGCTTGGTCGTGGCACTGCTGATCATGCGGCTGCCGGAATCACCACGATGGCTGATCGCCAAAGGCCGGTTCGACGACGCAGAGCGCGTGATCGGCGAAATCGAGGCCAGCACCCCCAAGCGAAACCTCGATCCGCAGCACAACGCCGCAGAGATGGACCGGCGCATCTCGGAACTGTACGGGGGCCTCCATTCGCAGAAAAAGGGCAACTGGAAGGAGCTGTTCTCGCCGTTCTATCGTGGCCGTACGGTGGTGGTATGGCTGCTATGGGCGAGTTCCTATTTCGTTGCAAATGGCATCAACAACTGGTTGCCGAGTCTGTACAAGACGGTCTATCACCTGCCATTGCAGGAGTCGCTGCACATGGCCTCGCTCTCCAACGTGCTCAGCACCTGTGCCGTTCTTGTCTGCGCACTCTCGGTGGACCGCGTGGGTCGTCGTCGCTGGGCCATGGGGTGTTTCGTGGTCAGCGGCATACTGCTCGCCGTCCTCGGAGCGTTCGGCGCCGCCAGCCCCTGGTCGGTCATGCTGCTTGCATCCTCAGCTTATGCCGTGATGGGTTCGGCGACGGTGCTGCTGTACCTGTACACGCCGGAAATCTATCCCACGCGTATCCGTGCGATCGGAACCGGCCTGGCGACGTCATGGCTACGAGCTGCCTCCGCCACCGCACCGACCGTTGTCGGCATGGTACTGACGGGACAGGGTATTGCCACCGTCTTCCTGATGTTTGCGGGCGCCTGCGTGGTCGGCCTTGTCGCGGCCAGCCGAATGACCGAAACCACCAACCGCCCGCTGGAAGAGATTTCACCCTGACTGGCTGACCTGCCAAACGCAGCAGCGCAGACCGCTGCCGTCAGACGCTTCACGGCGATCATCGGACCCAGTATCCCTTGCAGCCGTGCACTCGAAACGTATCGAGCGCACGGTGCTGGGGGGAGACCGCTCGCCTGCCTTCACAAGTTTGTAACGACTCGCCATAACAAGGAGACACCCATGAGGAGTTGCGGGAAATGGTACGCGGGCCTTCTTTGCGCCGCACCGATGTTCGCTTCGGCACAATCAGTGACGCTTTACGGCCTCGGCGACACCGGGGTCGAGTATGTGAACAATATT
The DNA here is from genome assembly GCF_058787975.1 of Cupriavidus sp. FW305-26. Lineage (NCBI taxonomy): Bacteria > Pseudomonadati > Pseudomonadota > Betaproteobacteria > Burkholderiales > Burkholderiaceae > Cupriavidus > Cupriavidus sp. FW305-26. The sequence goes on along the minus strand of NZ_JBYTAH010000005.1, from coordinate 40,198 downwards.
GGTGCCAGCAAAGACAGTGTCGTGCGGATGCCGAACCTGACTGCCACCGTGCCTTCGCGCTGGGGGATGCGCGGGACTGAAGACCTTGGGGGAGGCCTGAAATCCGTCTTCGTCCTGGAATCCGGCTTTGCCCCGGACTCCGGATCGTCAAATCAGGGGGGACGCTTGTTCGGTCGCCAGGCCTTTGTGGGGCTGAGCAATCAGTGGGGACAACTCTCCTTCGGCCGTCAGTGGACGATGACCTTCTGGTCAACGCTGGACTCTGACGTACTGGGGCCCAACATCTACGGCGCCAACTCGTTGGATAGTTATCGACCCAATGCCCGCGCCGATAATGCCATCGCCTACAAGGGTACATTCGGCGGATTGACTGTCGGCGCGACATACAGCCTCGGGCGCGACACAGTCAATGCTGGCCAGAACCCCGCGGGAACCAACTGCGCCGGAGAGAATCCCGCCGACAGCAAGGCCTGCCGTGAATGGTCAGTGATGCTGCGGTATGACGCAAGCTGGTGGGGCCTGGCAACTGCATACGATTCCTTGCGCGGAGGCGCCGGTGCTGCAGCAGGGCTGGTGAACAGCGGCCTCAAGGACGATCGCCTGCACTTTGGTGGCTACATGGTCCTGTCCAGGACGAAGCTTGGCATCGGTGGCACCTTCCGGAACAATGAGGGCAGCACCACGTCCCATAGCCAGTTGTACTATGCGGGCCTGGCCTACGACATCACGCCCGCCTTCAATCTCGCGGGGCAGATCTACTATCTGGGATTCAACCATAGTGCCAACAAGGCATGGCTCGCGGCCCTGCGCGGTGCCTACGCCTTCTCCAAGCGGACCTCCGCCTATCTTACGACTGGCTTCATTGATAACCGGGGCCAACTGGCCATGTCGGTCAGCAGTGGCAGCGCCGTCGGAACCAGCGCGCCGGCACCGGGCGGCAACCAGTTTGGTGCGATGATTGGCATAAAGCATGTCTTCTGAGTCGGCGCCATACCTGTTTATGGCAAGAGCAAGAGCTCAGGCGAAAGCATCGGATGCAAGAATCCCTTCTCTGGACGCTCGCCAGTCGAGGCAGAGCGGCAAGCATGCAAGTCAATATCAGGAGACGACAATGAGAAGTATTTTGAGAGCGCTAGTGGCCACAAGCTTTGGTCTTGCCGCCACGCTGGCTCTCGGCCAGAGCTACCCCAACAAGCCCGTCAGAATCGTTGTGCCGTACCCCGCTGGTGGAACAGTGGACGCTGTTACGCGGGTTGTTGCGCAACGCCTAAGCGAAAACCTCGGCCAGCAATTTATTGTCGATAACCGGCCCGGAGCCAGCGGAACGCTGGGCAGCAAGTTGGTAGCGACCTCGGCGCCAGACGGTTACACCCTACTTGTGCAGGCATCGACCTTCGTGGCCACGCCGATGCTGATGAGCGCAACGACCTATGACATCGAAAAGGACTTCACGGCGATCACACAACTGGGTAGCGTCCCAATGCTCGTGACGGCGCATCCCAGTGTTCCAGCAAAGGACCTCAAGGAGTTCATGGCCGCCATCCGCAAGGAGCCCGGGAAGTACACCTTTGGAACTTCAGCAGTCGGCTCGGCTAGCCACCTGGCCGAAGAAGCGATCAAGCACGACGGGAAGCTCCAGTTCGAGATCATCCCCTACAAGGGTACGGCTCCGGCGTTGACGGAAGTCATGGGCGGCCACATCAATGCCATGGTGGATGCCTTGCCATCGACGCTGCCCCATGTGAAGAGTGGAAAGCTGAAGCCGCTTGCAGTCACTAGTGCGAAGCGCATTGCCGCGTTGCCGAACGTTCCGACGGTTGCAGAGTCGGGATTGACCGGCTTCGAGATGGTTTCCTGGTACGGCTTGTGGGGACCTGCGAGAATGCCCGCCGAACTGACTCAACGCATTCGGAATGAAGTCGCGAAGGCATTGGCTTCGGAAAAAGCGGTCAAGGTATTGGGCGAGTATGGATTCAGCGCCACGACGTCCCAGCCGGCGGACTTCACCGCATACATTAGGCAGGAGAAGGCCAGATTCAGCACCCTGATCAGGGAGGCAAATATCAAGCTCGACTGAGCGGCATTTGGAGAGCCACGATGAGCACATATACCGCACGCGACCGGGCCAGCACGGTGGAACACATCCATGGTCGCGGTGCCGGCACGCTTGAGTTGGACTACGAGACCGCATGGCAGGACGCGATCGAACTGGAGCAACTCGGCCGTCAATACGGTGTCGACGTGTAGTATCGCGCCGTCGAGCATGTCTCCGTGGCATCCCCCGAAGCATTGGTGCACGGCCTGCGCATGGAGAAGCCCACATTCAGGCAGCGCTACCTCTACTGCAGGTTCGACATGGCCGCGCTGTCTGAGGATACGCTGCGCAATCTGGAGGAGCTTGCCATTGAACACGGCGACTACCTCATGGCCGGTCACCTCTTTACGGAGGAAACGCTGACCTGGGTGTGAGCGGCCGGATTCACATGCCGGTCCTCGGCCGCCGCAGGAATTCCCCTTTGAGCAGGATCGGTGACTGCAATACCACGGTCATTGGACATTGAGCTCGCGTTCGCGGATGACCGAGAGGGGTCGAGGCTGTGTGAAAACGTCTCGATCACCTAGACTGAGTCAACGCATTCAGACTGGGGGATCGGATGAAGCGATTCATAGAGGGAGAAGACCGCAAGCAAGCTACCCTGCTTCCAGAATGCCTCGATGATTTCATCGCCGAGGACAACCCCACCAGGATCATCGACGCGTTTGTTGAAGAACTGGATCTCGAGTCGCTCGGGTTCGAAGGTACCAATCCCTCGACTACAGGTCGCCCTTCATATCATCCTGCTGTCCTGTTAAAGATATACATCTATGGTTACCTCAACCGGGTCCACTCCAGCCGCCGTCTGGAACGCGAATGCCAACGCAATATAGAACTGATGTGGCTTACCGGTCGACTGGCGCCGGACTTCAAGACGATTGCAGACTTTCGGCGGGATAACGGCACGGGCATTCGCAATGTCTGCCGTCGCTTCGTTGTACTGTGCCGAGATCTTAAGTTGTTCTCACAGGCCCTGGTCGCCATCGACGGCAGCAAGTTCAAGGCAGTCAATACTCGGGACCGCAATTTCACCGCTGGCAAGGTCGACAAGCGCCAGCAGCAAATTGAGGAAAGCATCCAGCGGTATCTGAGCGCGCTGGAGACTGCGGATCGCACGCAGCCTGCGGAGGTAGAACTCAAGACAACTCGACTGCGCGAGAAGATTGTGCAACTGCGTCAACAGATGCATAGCCTTGACCAGATAAAGGAAGAGCTCAAGACGCTGCCAGATGGTCAGATCTCGATGACCGATCCTGATGCGCGCTCGATGGCGACAAGTGGCAAGGGCTCTGGAATGGTCGGCTACAACGTACAGATGGCCGTAGATGCCAAGCATCATCTGATCGTTGCTCATGAGGTCACCAATATCGGCAATGATCGGGCGCAACTCAGCTCGATGGCTCGAGCTGCTCGCGATGCGATGGGTAAGACCAGGCTTAAAGCCATAGCTGATCGTGGCTACTTCAGTGCGCAGGAGATCAAAGCATGCGCGGATACGGGCATTGCTGCCATCTTGCCCAAGCCAGCAAGGTCCAGCGCGAAGGTAGGTGGTCGATTCGTTCGGGCGGACTTCATCTACATTGCCCGAGACGATGAATATCAATGTCCCGCCGGAGAACGTGCGATATACCGCTTCACCAGAGAAGAACACGGACTGCAGCTACGCCGCTATTGGAGTAGTGCATGTCCTCAGTGCACGATGCGGTCGCAATGCACGCCGAGTCCGTACCGGCGCATCTCCAGATGGGAGCATGAGGAAGTGCTGGAGGCCGTCCAGCGCCGGCTCGACAAGATGCCGGATGCAATGACGGTTCGCAGGCGAACCGTCGAGCATGTCTTCGGAACCTTCAAACATTGGATGGGCTACACGCACTTCTTGACGCGCACGCTGCCGAATGTAGGAACTGAAATGAGCCTGCATGTTCTGGCGTACAACCTGAAGCGCGTCCTTCGAATTCTCGGGTTCTCGAAAACAATGAAGGCCATGCGCCTGGTGGGTGCGTAAGCACCCATTTGCGCGCAAAAGATGGGGCTGAAGATCGCTCTCAGGGGCCCCATTAGCGCTGTTCCCACCCGTTTCGACGCCGCCGACGACCGGATTGGCCGAAAATTCGATAAGGCAGGCTACGCCCCGGAGGGGGCGCGCATTGGTGCGATTCGAGAGACGTTTCCACACGGCCTCGGTCGATCAGAGACGATCGCCTTCCCAACTCTGCCTGAGAGTAGGAGCAGCCGCTGAGTTGAACTGGCGTCAATCCTTCGAGTACCGCAGCGAAGTTGGCGCGCCGGCCGCACCGCTGGCCATAGGCCCACAAAGGATTCAACCTCAGAACGAAAGGGTTAGGGAAAAGAGTTAGCCGCCCTAAGTGGTTGATTGGAACAAAAATTTTTCCACCTAACTGTTAGCAACGTTCCCAAAGCGTTGTATGTACCGGGTTTCTGTCGCTCCATCGCGGGCGTCCACCCCGGCATCCTGCATTGATAGCGCATCGGGATCACAACTCGCTGGCCATCCTGCACCACCATCACGGGCGCGTAGTGGCCCGGGAAAATACGCGAGTCTCGATCCAGCAAATCAGTTCGCTGCAGGTCTGCTAGATTGCGCTGCGCCCTCGCGATCTTGTCAGTCGCGACGCGTTGATCGTTTTCCGCCTTCTTTGTCGGCTTGCCTGCCAATGCGCGCTCGGCGGCAGTCAGCCGTGTCTTCTGCTGGAACAGCTCCGTCTCCAAGGCTATCGCCTGATCTTTGTCACCCGCCGCAACAAGGTCGGCGACAGCGCGCTCCTTGTCGTTCGTGGCAGACGGCACGCATTGCTTTAGGCAGTTTGGACCAGCCGCCGTCTCTGCGCTTCTCCCAGAAGAGTTCGACAAAATGCTCAAAACTGTCAGAGGCCCCGAATTCCCGAACGTACTTTCGATAGCTGGCGTGAATCTGCGCGGAATAGCACATCGCTGTCACCGTGGCGTTGTGGCTAAAGAAGCCATTCTAGTGGCGGCGGCCTGACCCTGCAGGGGCACGCCCTTAACGGGTGAGCATGCCGGTTGCAAGGCAGGCCTTCCGGGTGGACGTGTAAGACGCTGCCTTCTACAGGGCATTGAGATAGCGGCCTAGACTGCAGAAATATGGCAACCCGAGGAGCCGACATGTCAAACGTTTATGTAGTGCCACGCGGCGACCGACGGAAGGTTGAGGTAGGTGCCGCATAGTTAACTTATGTTGGGACGCAGCGATTGGCTCCGGGACGATGCTGGCATAAAGACAGAGGGGCCAAGCGGATCGTCCACGGAAGGGAGCGATCCGGATGCGAAACGCCTATGGCAACGACACCAGGGATGTCAAAGGTTAGAGCGCGCACCGCGGAGCGGTTGCCCGACCTCGACCGCTATCAGAAGAAGCGCAACTTCAGCGTCACCCCAGAGCCGGCGGGAACACGAAAACGGCGCAAGAATGCCGAACAGTTGCGTTTCGTGATCCAGAAGCATTGGGCGCGGCGGCTGCACTACGATTTCAGGCTCGAACTCGATGGCGTGCTGCTCAGCTGGGCGGTGCCCAAGGGGCCTTGCTACGATCCCAGCGAAAAGCGTATCGCGGTCCATGTGGAGGACCACCCGCTCGACTATATCAACTTCGAGGGTGAAATCCCGGCTAAACAGTATGGCGCCGGCTCGGTGATCGTCTGGGATCGTGGCACGTGGGAGCCAATCGGCGATCCGCGTGAAGGTATGGCCGCAGGCAAGTTGCTCTTTGAACTTTACGGAGAAAAGTTGGCCGGCCGTTGGGAACTGGTACGCATCGCCAAGCCCGGCGACAGCTCAGAGCAGTGGTTCCTCTTCAAGAAGCGAGATGCCTGGGCGCGACCGCTGGCAGAGTTTGACGTGTTGGCAGCTTTCCCGGATAGCGTCATCAAAAAACCGCTGGGTGCGCTGACCCAAGCGTCGACGGGCTCTACTGAAATGGCGTCCGATACCGCCATCGTGAACGCCCCGCTCGTCCCCTTGCCGGCAAAGCTCGGGCCGCAGCTCGCCACCCCGGCACCCGCACTTCCGACTGGTACCGGGTGGGTCATCGAAACAAAGTTCGATGGCTACAGAATCTTGGCCAGAATCGAGGATGCCCGAGTAGCGCTCTTTACTCGTAATGGCCATGACTGGACGCGCAAGCTGGGATCCCTGGCGGCAGAGATCGAGACGCTAGACATCTCGGAAGGCTGGCTGGATGGCGAGATCGTCGTGCTTCGCGATGGCATGCCGGATTTCAATGCCTTGCAGAACGCAATCGATGGGCATCGCAACGACGCAATCGTCTTCTTCGGCTTCGACCTACCCTTCTGGGAAGGCCGGGATTTGCGCAATGTGCCCCTGACCCAGCGGCGCGCGAAGCTGGCGGAGCTTGTCGGAGATCGCTCCGAACGGGTGCGCTTTAGCGAGGCCTTCGATGCTTCCCCAGTGCAGATCTTCCAGGCGGCGTGCCAGCTCGGTCTCGAAGGCTTGATGTTCAAGCGGGCCGACGCCTCCTATGTTTCCGCACGCACCCAGACCTGGCTGAAGGCCAAATGCAAACTGCGCCAGGAGTTTGTGATTGGCGGGTTTTCGGACCGCAGTGGTGCAACAGCCGAGGTAGGCAAGCTATTGCTTGGCGTATATGCGGATGGAGAACTCCGTTACGTCGGCGGCGTTGGAACCGGCTGGGACAGCGCGACGGCAACAGAACTCAGAAGACGCTTGACCACCTTGGAAACTGAGCGAAGTCCCTTTTCGACGGAGGCGCGTTCCAGCCGGCGATGGGGCGGAGGCCGGGAAGGCGTTGTACGTTGGGTGAAACCGACCCTCGTTGCAGAAGTCGAGTTTTCCGAGTGGACCCCTGAAGGCCAGGTACGCCAAGCCTCGTTCAAGGGCCTGCGCGCCGATCATCCGGCTAAGTCGACCCGGCGAGAGGCGATCCAGACTGCCGTGACGCCGCACGGCGTCAGCGCTATCAAGGTCTCCAATCCGGACCGTGTCATCGACAAATCCACAGGCATCACGAAGGTCGAGCTGGTTCGCTACTACGCGAGCGTGGCGGAGCGGATGCTGCCCCACCTCAAGGATCGGCCGCTATCCTTGGTGCGCGCGCCGGAGGGCATCGATGCCCCGACCTTCTTTCAGAAGCACGCGGAAACGGCGATGCCTGGCCTCACCGAGCAGCTCCCGTCCCTTTGGCCCGGCCATGCCGCATTACTCACTGCTGATTCGGCAGACGCAATCGTCGCCGCTGCCCAGATGAATGTGCTTGAGTTTCATACGTGGAATTCGACGGCCCACCACATAGATCGTCCGGATCGAGTCATTTTCGACCTCGATCCTGGCGAAGGGATTGCATGGGAGACGATGATCGAGGCCGCCATGCTGGTGCACACGCTGCTGGATGAGCTGGGGCTGCAGTCCTGGTTGAAAACGAGCGGCGGCAAGGGGCTGCACGTCGTCGTGCCATTGGCGCCGCAGCGTTCCTACGACGAAGTGAAGGCGTTTTCGCGTGCCGCCGTCAAACACTTGGCGGCCACTCTGCCCCAGCGCTTCACCGCCCGCTCTGGGGCGGCTAACCGCAAGGGGCGGATTTTTGTGGATTATCTGCGCAATGGCTTCTCCCAGACCACCGCAGCCGCGTTCTCGGCGCGAGCGCGGCCAGGACTCGGTGTCTCCATGCCGGTGTTCTGGGAGCAGCTTACCAAGCTGAAAAGTGGCGCACAGTGGACTATCCGCGATGCCCGCGAATACCTCAGTTTCCAAGTGGCGGATCCCTGGCAGTCTTACTGGGAGGCACCCCAAAATTTGACCGCAGCCATCGAACGATTAAGCTAAATGCTGGCGCATCTGCGCTGTGGAGTATCCAATGCCTGCACGATCCCTCGCCTCTTTGTCGCTGTCTTTCGGCCTGGTGTCCATCCCCGTCAAACTCTACACCGCCACCGAGACAAGCTCTGCTGTGCGCTTCAACTTACTGAGCAAAGAAGGCGCACGGCTGAAACAACAGTACGTTTCCGAGCAGACCCAAAAGGTTGTCGACCGTGCAGACATGGTGAAGGGCTACGAGTTTGAGAAAGACCGCTTCGTGACGTTCTCCCCCGATGAACTCAAAGCCTTGGAAGAGAGTGCCAGCCACATGGTCGATATCGTTGCGTTCATTCCCGAGCGCAGCGTGGATCCGCTGTATTTCGACAAGGCGTACTTCATCGCTCCAGATAAGCGCGGCGGTAAGCCTTACAGCCTTTTACGCGAAGCCATGTCGAAGACCGGTCGCTGTGCCATTGCGAAGTGGGCCTCGAAAGGCAAATCGCATATCGTGCAGATCCGACCGGTCGAGGGCGGCCTGGTGTTCCAGCAACTGTTGTTCGCGGATGAAGTGCGCAACATCGCCGAACTGCATATCGAGGAAGTGGCAGTCTCAGATGCGGAGCTAAAGCTGGCGATCCAGCTGATCGAGCAAGCCTCGGAAGACCAATACGATCCGGCCCAGTACAAGGACGAGGAGAAAGTCAGGATTCTCGCCGCCATCGACGCAAAGATCGCCGGCAAGCAGATCGTATCGCCCGAACCAGTTGAAGTCACCGCCGGCGGGCAGGTCATCGATCTGATGGATGCACTTCGCGCGAGTCTGTCCAAGAAAGGGCTGCCCGCGACAAAAGCCAAAGCCGCCGAGCCATCAACTCGCAGAGCCGGTAAGCGGGGCACAGCGCCTTCCGAGCCGACACCGATCCGACGCACCACTAAGAAGTCGGCATGAGCCACGGCGAAGGGTTGACCAGGCGCGAGCTGGAGACGCGCCTGGGCGCTTCGCGCCGGCTGATCTCCAGCCTGGTAGCCGCCGGGCTGGTCACGCCTGCACGAGGCCCACGCGGCCAGTACGTCTTCTCCTTTCGGGACGTGGTTCTGATTCGTACCGCCGAATCCCTGCACAGGTCGAGCGTTGCGCCTGCACGGATTCTGCGGGCGCTGCGTCGTCTCGAACGGCTCACACCGAACCGACACCTATCGGCCCTGCGAATCTCCGCAAGCAGCGGCAACGTATCGGCATGGGACCGGCACGGCGCGTGGCTGGTTGAGAGCGGCCAACGGCTGATCGAGTTCGGGCCGGATGAAGCCGATGTGCGAGTCGTTGATTTAACGCGAATGCGTGCCAACGAACCGACCGCCGAGGAATCCTTTGCGCAAGCCTATGCACTTGAACCTGTCGACGCCAATGCGGCTGAAGCGGCCTACCGACGCGCCTTAGAGATCTCGCCAGGAATGCTGAACGCCTACCTGAACCTTGGGTGCATGCTGGCAGACCAACAACGATTCGACGAAGCCATCATGCTCTATGAGGGGGCGTTGTCCGTCCTTCCGAACGCGCCGCAATTGCATTTCAACCTGGGGGTTGCACGCGAGGATGTCGGCGCCCCGCAGTCAGCTCTGGCAGCGTACGAGCGATGCATCGAACTTGCACCGGACGACGCCGATGCCCACTACAACGCAGCGCGTTTGCATCAGGAACTGGGCCACTTCCAGAAGGCGCTGCGACACTTCAACGCATTCCGGAGGCTCGACCGTCCATAAAGCCAAGCCGCGGCATTATTCGGCGACCAACCTGATGCGTCGCCCCAAGAGGGCCGCATAAGGCACGTATCGAAAGAGGCTCAATTGATCACTTCCACGTGCAAAAGTGATGACCGCTCCATTCTAGTAAGACGCGGGAGCCTTCTGCTGAAAAAAGCGCGTTAAATTCGGACTAATTCAGACTTAAGCGTTTCTTGCGACGTCATATCATGCCTGGGTAGTCCTGCTACCGCCCGCTTCGCCGCCCTGGTGACGCGGGCTCTTTTTTGGGTAAAGCGAGCCCGTGCGCAACAGTGGGCAGGCCGATTGCCTGGTGCGGGGCGACTGGGCGATACTGGGCGCGGGAAACTCCACAAGTTTCCCGATTTCTTCATGGACGTTCTGCGGCTCTCTGCTACCGGTCGAGAGCCGTCTTTTTTCGGTCATCGCCCGATTTGACCGCGTGTGTTGCGCGGTCCGCCGCGGGGTGGCCATTCCCATGACGAGTTGCCTGCCCCGACCCGCTCACATTGGCGTTGCAAACAGCTCATTCCTGCTGGATAAGGAAACGCTCGGGCCGCTTGCCCAGCCAAGCCGGCGTCCGGCCACGTCCCGACCAGGTCTTGCCGGTTTTGGGATCCATATACTTCGGCGGCAGCGGCGCTTTCTCGGTGGCAGCGGACGCTGTACCGGCAGGCCGGCCCCGACGACGCCGCGGCGCCACGTCTTCCGGCGACAGCTCATACCGAGTCATCAGCTCGCGAATCTGCTCGATGACGCCAGCGACCTCAGTTGAACGCGCCTCTTCGAGCTGGGCTTCCAACGCTTGCTTCCGCGCCATCAATTCTTGATACGTTGCCATCTTCGCCTCCAATTGTTCAGTCGCTTTTGACTTATACGCATTCTAAAGTCGGCCTGCAAGGTATTCGTTCTCTACCTTCATACGGAACTTAACATTCCATTCACTTTAATGAATATTCGTATGGGCCTGTGACAGCGGTCGGCGGCGAATAAAGTGACACGAAGATATCGCCCTCCCCAGGAATGGCGGCCATTCGCCCCAAAGCCGTAGCTCGCAGAAATAGGTACGCTCGGCGGCGTGAAATCCCATTGGGCGATGTAATGGAGCTCGGCGCAAGCGATCCGCATACAACGAAGGCTTCACGATGAAGTCGCCGCTGCGCATCTGCGGTTGAATGGTGGGCCTCCCGTGAGTCGAACACGGCACCAACGGATGAGTCCGCTGCTCGAACCAGGCATGAGCTAGAGGCCTAATTGGAAGGGGGAAAGCTGTCAGCACAAAGTTTGTCGGGCCTCAGCTTTCCTCAGCAGTGCTCCTACCTTGCGCCAATCGGCTGGTTGCGGATAGGCGTTACCAGCCGATGCAAGGATCACACCGACGCTTCAGGCGAAGCTACAGCTGGAACCACCTTCTTCGCCGAAGCCCGTTTCTTCGTCACGGATTTCACTGCTGCCGCCTTCGGCGCTGCTTTCGCGGCGACCTTGCCCTTGATACCGGGTGCGGCCTTTTTCGCGGCCTCTTTCGTTGCGGCAGCTTTGTTGCTCGTCGCCTTCTTGGCGCCTGCAGCCTTGGCCTTCTTCGCCGCGAGCTTGTCCTTTGCGGCTTGCTTTTCAAAGCGGGCCGCGGCCTTTGCGGCTTCCACGGCCTGGGCAATTTCGCGCTTTGCCGCTTCAATTGCCTTCTTCGTGTCGGCGCGCAACTTCAGCAAGCGCTTCTTCGCTGCCTGAGCCTCACGGGCGAGCACGCTAGCCTTTTTCGTCGGCACTGTCATCTTCTTCGCGGCAGACCTTTTCTTCGTGACTGCCTCTGCAAGAACAGTTCTTTTAGTTGCTGCGACCATGTTGATTACCCGTTAGTTGTGGAGAGCGGAGTATAACCGCAGGGCTGGCGTACCTAATAGCGGTCTGGCTTGTCCTTGTGGGCGCGACGCCTTTGGCAGCCTGGCGCAATTAGCGGCGGCCAAAAAGCGGCATCACGATTGAGCCAATACGGCGCTCTGGCGCAATTGGCGGAAACGACTCATCATTCGCGCCGGCTTCTCACGTCGTTGCCCACCCCTTCCTCTGCTGCTAGCCTGCGCAGCGGACACCGCTACTCTCGATCATTTCGGCGCCGCCTTCCGGCGTTCAGCCGGGGGCATCACGAGGTAGCCAATCGCGCGACGCTCGAGTTGAGCGAGGGGTCACCATGATCAGGCCGTAGTGGCGTGCCTGACCGCTCTTCCACATAGGCTCCGAACAGAGGGTCGGAGATGATCGGCACGCCGCCGATGGTAGGTGCGCGCAACATCGCCTGGTTGCGTTGCTTCATGCTGCTGCGTTGCCGCATTCTTTTGGCTTGATGCCGGCGACAAAGAAGTTTATTGTGGCCGCTCGGTGTACGCTTCCCCGCCCTCCTCGCACCAATCCACCATTGCCCCGGCCACTGTCCACATTGTCGACTGGGGAATCTATCTCGCGGCAGCAGTAGTAGTAGTTCGTTTTTCCAAACCACGACAACGGAGGCCGACATATGCTAAGCCCGCATGAGATCGCCGCGCTACTGCTGCTCGGCGACGAGGAGGAGATCGACGACCTCGAACCTGAGCAATTGGACACCTTGTTGGCTCACAAGCTGGTCACGATGGAACATGGTCATGCCAGCGGCAATGCCTATCCTCGCCTGACAAGTCAGGGGCATTCCATTCTCGAAGCGGTGCGCCGAATTCGGTAGTCAGTCAGCTTTAGCCCAAAAGCAGACGACCGTCGCGGCCGAAGCCGCGAACTGGTTGATAAGCTGTGGCTTCCTGGCGTGTGGCGCCTGTGGCTGGATCCTGGTGCATTGTTCGGTGTCACATTGCCGTGGCAGCGGCTGGCGCGGGCGGCTGCGTGTTGCGCCTATGATCTTTCCCCCGCTTCCCCCGTTCCGCGGCTCCCGTGCCCAGACGCGGACCTCCAGCATATTGCTCGGTTCAACCTGCTCCCATGACGGGACCTGACAAAGACGGCCGCTCCCCGCTTACAATGCTGCTATGCAATATGGATCAGGGCTGAAGAAGCGCGAATAGCCACACGCCCTGTATGTAGTGGAGGAGAAAATGGCGACAGCTCTGGCTGGGACGAAAAGCGAGGCGCTGAAGCTCCTGGAAACAGAGGGAGTAACGGTCGTGGATTTGAACTACGAGTCTGGTTGGCAAGATGCGATTGAGCTTGGCAGGCGGGGTGAAAAGCTCGGTGTACACGTCCAGTATCGCGGCCATGAGAGCATTGCCGTTAGCTCCCCGGCGGCGCTCGTTGGCGGGCTGATTCGCCCGAAGTTGACCTTCCGTCAGCGCAATCTTTACTGCCAATTTGAGCTCAGCAAGCTGCCAACGGGTGAGCTAGAGCGCCTGGAGGCAAAGGCGGCCAGGCTTGGCGATTACATCCTCGCGGGACACCTAACAAGGGATGTCGATGCGGTGTGGTCGGAGTAACGCATCGCCAGGCAGCCTTGGTGAAGCCGAGATCAGATTCAGCTCCCCGAGTCACGCCTTGATGCTCTGCCCCGCCCCAACAGACCCGCATGGGGACGAGCACGGCCAGTGTAGTCGTACCTAGCCACGGGCCTTTCTACCGGAGCAGCTCAAAGATCTCTTTTGCGTGCTCAAGGTGGCGCCTTCTGCTCTGACAGCGTCGATGCCTTCGATTTGATCGCAGCCGGAGGAGGCCTGAGCCTCGGCAGCCTGCGACTAGCGCTGAAATCGCGGGAGGATGCTGAGCTCGCCGAGTGCTTGTGTCCGAAGGTGCACGGTGCCGGTCCGGACGATTTCCGGACGTGCCCTTCGCGAAACAGGTGATGGTATCGCCCGTGAGCACCGATACGGGATATGCGCCTCGTCGAGCGCGGTGGCAACGAGCTCGAGCATGCTGGTGAACTGCGAGAACAGGAGAATCTTTCGACCTTCCTCGACGAGGCAACACTACCCACCGCATATTGCGGCGCACAACGTCGTCCGGTATTATTCAAAATTCCCCCATTCTGCGCACACCGGATTCCGCGAGAGGCATTCTGACCTCGACTGTCCGTGCGTCATTCCACGATTTCGTTCGCACCCCGACAGGCTTGAACAGCCGTCATGTCCGCGACGATCGTCGGCCAACCTGTCGAGGAGAGTGTATTGGCAAATCCAGTTCGCGACGATTCAGCATCCCGCACGATCGCGGTCACGTCAAAGACCGGCCGCCGCTCTCCAAAAGGAAAGATCCAGGCGGTCGCAACACCGCTGGACATCGCGTCCATGGCGCGCCAGGACGAGGAGCGTCAACGCCAGATGCGCGCGCTGATCGCGCTTGGCCGTGAGCGCGGCTATCTCACCCACGCGGACATCAACGATCACCTGCCCGACAACTTTACGCAAACTGCTGCGATGGAGACGATCGTCAGCACATTCAGCGACATGGGGGTGGCCGTGTACGAGCAGGCGCCGGACGCGGAGACGCTCCTGTTAAGCGATGCCGCGCCTGCCGCGGCATCCGACGATCAGGCGGATGAGGAAGCGGAAGCTGCACTGTCGACCGTCGATTCCGAATTCGGCCGCACTACTGATCCGGTCCGGATGTACATGCGAGAAATGGGCGCCAGTGAACTGCTGACTCGCGCCGGCGAAATCGAGATCGCAAAACGCGTCGAAGGCGGCCTGCAGGACATGATTCAGGCGATCGCCGCGTGTCCGTCAGTCGTGTCCACGATTCTTGCCGATGCGGACCGCATCGTTGCCGGCGAACTGCGTATCGACGAACTGGTCGATGGCATCAGCGACGACGTGAACGAAAGCGAAATGGCGCTAGAGTCCGATGACGTTCAAGTGGAAGCAGACGCCTCCGACGATGACCCGGATGGTGATGACGCTGAAACGGACGCCGCGGATCCGGAGAAAGCGAACGCAGCCCGCCTCGAACAACTCACGATCGACAGTCTTGCGATTTTCGCGCGCGTGCGTGTACTGTTCGAGCAGTTGCCGGATGCACCCGTTACTGGGAAAGCCCGTTCCGCAGCCGTTGCGCAATTGCGCTTGGAGATCCAGCGTGAACTGGCTCCGATCCGCTTTACGGCCAAGACTATCGACCGCCTGTGTGCCAGTGTGCACGAACAGGTTACCGAGGTTCGTGCAATCGAGCGCAGCATCCTGGAGATCGCCGTCGACCGTTGCGGCATGCCACGCGAGGCGTTTGTCGAGTCGTTCCCGGGCCACGAGACCGACCTTGAATGGACCAGCCATCTGGCGGCGACTTCGCGGCAGTTTGGCGCAGCGCTCGAGCGACATCTGCCGGCCATTCAGGCCGGCCAGCAGAAACTCATAGACATCGAGGCCGGGGTCTCGCTGCCGCTCCAGCAGCTCAAGCGGATCAACCGCCAGATGAGCGCCGCGGAGTTGAAAATGCGGCAGGCCAAGCGAGAACTGATCGAAGCGAATCTTCGTCTTGTCATTTCAATCGCCAAGAAATACGTGAACCGCGGCATGCAGTTCCTGGATCTAATCCAGGAAGGCAATATCGGCCTGATGAAGGCGGTGGACAAGTTCGAATACCGGCGCGGCTGGAAGTTTTCGACGTACGCCACTTGGTGGGTCCGGCAGGCTGTCACGCGTGCGCTTGCCGATCAGGCGCGAACCATTCGTGTGCCGGTCCACATGATCGAGATGATCAACAAGCTGAATCGGATTTCGCGCGAATTCCTGCAACAGACGGGACAGGAAGCGCATCCCTCCGTCCTCGCCGAGCGCATGGAGATGTCCGAGGAAAAAGTGCGCAGTATCCTCAGGATCGCGAGGCAACCTGTCTCGCTCGAGACCCCTGTGGGCGACGACGCCGACGCGACGCTCGGCGACATGATTGAGGATGTCTCTGCGAGTTCACCGGCTGAGGCCGTGATTCACGCGAACATGCGCGCCGCGATCGATGAGGCACTCGACGGGTTATCGCCGCGCGAGGCCAAGGTCCTGCGGATGCGATTCGGGCTCGATACGATCTCGGACCACACGCTTGAAGAGGTCGGCAAGCAGTTCGACCTGACCCGCGAGCGGATCCGTCAGATTGAGAGCAAGGCGATGCGCAAGCTGATGCATCCCAGTCGTGCTGACAAGTTGAGGCCCTTTCTCGAGCGCTGAGCAAAGGCGAGGAGTACGCGCCCCCTTTCGACGCCCTACTCCAGACCCACAGCGATCACGCATCGGCCCGATCGCTGCCCTGGCAGGACGCGTTTGCTGCGCGGAGAACTTACAGCGGTTTGATGTTCGCTGCCTGTTTCCCCTTGGGGCCTTGCTTGACTTCAAAACTGACCTTCTGGCCCTCCTGAAGTGATTTGAAGCCATTTCCCTGAACCTCGGAGAAGTGCGCGAACAGGTCATCGCCGCCGTCGTCCGGCGTGATGAAACCAAAACCCTTCGCATCGTTAAACCACTTGACGGTACCTGTTGCCATGTTCTGAATGTTCCAAGGAAGACTAGTTGTAGATGACGCCACCGGCCTGCGCCAGACGTGCGGCTATCTTGTATCACAGGTGAGCCGTCGCAGACAATCCAGGTTTTTTCGAACGGGCTCCGACGAGCTGTACCATGACGTTGTGCGCGAAGGTTTGCGTCAACTCGCCGGTCAGCGTGGTTTCGACTTCCCCGGCCACCTGAACGCGACCGGTTGCCGCAGCGTGCGATCGCGCTGCAGCAGAATGCGATGTTCGTACAGCCACCGTTTGAGATCCCGCAGCAAGCCATTGCGATCCTGTTTGCCCGAGATCGCCCTTGAACCAGCGCACCACATAGCGGCGCTGATGCTCCGTCATCGCGCCGAAGCCGAGTGCCCGATACGCGCAGGTCTGTGCTCGACCAGCGTGTCGATGTGACATCATAAGGCGCGTACAGCGTGCCGAGATCGGGCGGCTCAATGCCCAGTTGCTCGCCCGGGTGTTGCCTGAGATTGCGCGGTACGTACCGGCAGGCCTCGGTGCGCCCCGACTGCAGTGAAGCGAATGTTATCGCCGAGGGCATCGAGCGCCGTCCCAGCGCGGATGGTGACTGGGCAGACTACGCGAACACCGGTCTAAGCACCGACGCCCGCGGAGTTACCGATCGCTGTGGGAGCAGATCCACGGCCCCGGCTCATGGATCGCCAACCCGTGAGTGAGCCTGGTGGAGTTCAGGTTTCAGACATGAGCATCAACCCACGCCCTCGCCCAGACGAGGCCTTCCGCGACTGCCCGCTGGAAGCTCGGGTAGAAGCCAATCGGATCGGAGGTCTCCAGCACTTGGGTGCCCTTCTCTACGGCCCCCGAAGCTTCGAACGAGCCGTCCCCCATGGGCTTCGCAAAGCCTCGAATGGTGTATCCCCCGTAGGTCTCTGTTGCCATAGTCCCCCCCGTCCGTTTCGGAGGATCGTAGCATGACGAAACAAACGCCCCATCCCGGCCATAAGCGGTCCCTCCACATTGTCAGCGCGAAGCGGTCACTCGCCGTATATCATCAAGGCTCCGCACGAGCGGACCCGCCAAGGAGATCACGTTGAAGGAAAATAGTCTTCGCCTATATGCCGATGCTCAGTTTGCTAGCCCCTACGCCATGTCGGCTTTTGTGGCTCTTCACGAAAAGCGATTGCCATTTGAACTTTCGACTGTGGATCTCGGCAGTCGTGCAAACTATGACGAGAGCTATACAGCCAAGTCGTTGACCCAGCGCGTACCCACGCTGATGCATGGGGACTTCGCTTTGTCGGAATCGTCAGCAATCACGGAGTTCCTTGACGATGCTTTTCCGGAAACGCCCGTATATCCCCAAGACAGATATCTTCGCGCGAGGGCACGCCAGGTGCAAGCCTGGCTCCGCAGCGATCTGATGCCCATCCGACAGGAACGCTCAACTGAGGTGGTGTTCTACGGGGTGTCCGGACCGGCGCTTACCCCTGCGGCCCATGCAGCGGTGCAGAAGTTGTTTCGTGCGGCCGAGGCTTTGCTCTCTGGAGATGCGCCAAATCTCTTTGGGGCTTGGTGCATCGCCGACACAGATTTGGCGTTAATGCTGAATCGCCTCATCCTGAATGGCGATCCGGTACCAACAAGGTTAATGGACTACGCTGCGCGTCAGTGGGAGAGGCCCTCCGTGCAGCGATGGGTTGGACTGAAACGTCCTCCGCTTTGAATGTGCGAAGCCAGACAAGAGTTGACTTTGCGGCTCCAGTCCAATGCTGCTGGCAACCTGACTCTTGTTTCGGCTCGATGTCCGCTCGTCAGAAAAGCGAACGGCGGAGATGGGTTGCGCCGACCGCCGCCTTCCATTCAGCTGACGCCAGTCGACCCGAAGAGTCAGTCAGTTCCTAGCCGAAGCGGCCGTTCCCCGATTACGATCGAAGGGGGAGACTGGTCCCGTGGGCTTCAGAGTGAAACTTCGACAAACTGCTCGCCGGCCATCGGATAGAGGGGCTTGAAGCTCGGCCACCCTTCCGGTTTGAGGCGCCATCTCGAGGTGTGCGGCACGTCGTAGTTGAAGAAGATCTCTGGGTGCTTGCCTTTGGCAATCAGCCGCGCGATCAGCTCGTTGTCGGGATGCCGGTACTTCTTTCCGCTCGTGCTAATCAAGAATCGCGAGCACCGGAGGGACGTCAGGAGATCCAGGTCAGTATTGGCCTTGCTGCCATGGTGAGACACCTTGAGCAGATCGATCGGCTCTTGCTTCGAGTGATGGACCGCGAGCCCAGCCTTCACCACTTCGGCGAACGCGTCTGCGGCCAACAACATGCGCTTGTCGCCGAACTGCAGTAGTAGAGCAATACTGCTGCCGTTGGGAGTGGAGCTATCGGACCGGGACTTTGACTTGGACAACTGTGAGAAGTCTCCTGGGGGCCAAGGGTCCTTGCGTCCCAGTCGGTCACCGGGGCCTGCGGGCGGCTCCGTCGGCGGCAACTCGGGATTCGCCCATTCCTCCGACAGCTTCTTCAGCGCCAAGGCATCTGGTGACAGCACCCGCACCTGTAGCTTGCCTTCAAGGATGACCTCCTTACACGATTGTTGGATCGTGCCCCTATCCGGAAACGCGTGATTCCAGGGAAGATTCCGGCGCCGGATCAACTTCGACAGAGCGTCGCCTTCACTCGGACCAAGCCTGTCTGCCTGTCGCAGGTGTTGATAGCCGTTGAACCATACGTCCGCGATGTCGAGCCACTCGGGCGGGTCGCTCAGCAGTTCGATCATCCCCTCGATGTGATCGAGGTCATAATGCGTCACCACCAGAGCCTCCAGTCGAAGCCGGCCGTTGACGCATAGCGGCTTCAGTACGGCCAGCAGCGCTTCCCGGGTGCCAGCGGGTCCGCCGTCGACTAGCACATGGCGAGGCCGGTCCGGGTTGCCGTAGCTGACGAGCAGCGCGTCGCCGTGTTCGGCTTGGATGGCTCTGATTCGAAACATGCGCTTCTCCACTCCGCTCATTTGTTGCCGAGCACCGTGTCGGCATCGCCGAATGCCACCAGGGCCAGGCCAAGCGCGATCTCGTCCGCCAGGAATTTGCGCCGCAGCGTGCCCATGATCTCCCCGACCAGAACAGGTGTCGGTGACTTCGCCGCACTGAGAAACCCAATCGCTAGATCCCGTGCCGCCCGATTGGCATGGCGACCTAGCACGTCCGTCATCGCCGCTACGACCATGCGCGCGCCATGCCTCAACAACACCGTCGGCAAGGTGCCCCCCGGCAGGTCTCCGTAGCCGGTGCTGCATCCAATGGTGATTGCCACGGGCGCCCCCATCCCGACATGCATCCGGGATATCCCCGCCAGGTTGAGGCCGACCTCTTCTTCCAAAAAGAGTTGGGTATTCTCCATGTGGACCACGAGCAGCAGCAGCGACGGGGACTGTTCGGCGACGCGGGCCTTCCAATGGGCCCAGGTTGGAAGCCTTTGAACCCCCAAGGACTTTTCGATGTCGGCGAGTCGAACCACCGCGTGTGGAGCGACGTCTTCGTCTTTGAAGTCATCGGCGCGGTCGCTTGCCGCGAAGGCGACGGTAGACAAGTCCTTGATCTCCAGTCGCGTCCGTGCTCCTGGTGCGGCCGGTCTCCACAGAGGCGCGGGAAGTCCAGGCTTCCATGTGTGTCGTTCGACGATCGCGGACACGCCGACAAAGCCCATGGGGCACAGCTGCACGGCGGCCTCCCGAATGGGACATCCCGGAATGGCATGTCCGCTCTTCAGGCATCCGTGGCGTTGTGAGCACAGTTCCGCATCGCTCGACTCCGGCACTGTGCCTTCATAAAGATACTCGATCGGGAAAAAGGCATTGCTCTGCGTCACCAGCTGGACGCGTGTCAGTTGGCCCGGCCAGGTGGGCACGAGCTCGCGGAGGCTGGACAACAGCAGGGAACCCTGATTGGCCAGGTCAAGCAGCATCGGCGCAAGCGGCGTTTCGGGGTCCACCACGGCCTGTTGAAGGATAGCCAACAGCTTTTTGCGGGCCTTCTCGGTGTCCGTATCGGTCAGCGGGGAGAAGATCGCTTCGCCCTCGGCGGTAATCAATGCGACGCTGGGCTGGTTCCCGAGGCTGTCGTTGACCAGCAGGGCCAAGTCGAAGTTCTGCTTCTTGCGATGAACGGGCGTCACGACATTCTCGATGAAGAAGTGGATCGCCTCTCCAGGGGCTGATTGAAGGCGAGCGGTCTGGAGAATGCGCGCGCCGTCGCTCACCACGAGGCGCAGATCGACGGGACCGTTCCTGATCTCGCGAGAAAACGTGACAGCCTCGGAATCCCCCGTCCTTCTCACGGTCAGCGGCCGAGTGACCGGAGCACTTCCGATCTCAAGCAGGTGGACCATCAAAACTTTACTGTCGCCGTCCCACTCGACCTGCTGTTCCGGGAAAGCCGGGCGAAGGCTGTGCAACGGCGTCCTGAGTCGGATATCGACGACGATGTCCACCACGCCATGAAGAGGCCAAGTCTCGAGCTCCCGATGGCCCTGCCGGACACGGGAATCCAGCACCCTCTCCATGGGTGGAACGTGACGCTTGGCGTCGGTGCCCGGCCGTTCGCCATCGATCGTCGGCAAAAATGGCGTGAGCTCGGGGGCATCCAGCAAGACCTCTGGCGACGGGGCTGCTCGCTGCGCATGGGTCAATCCGAGGTAATCGCCGCGCCTCTCCTTGATCAAACTCTGGCGCAGGAATCGGGCGCTACCCACGATAAACGTTTGAGTTGATGCCAAGATTCGGCCGCTGGCATTCGATTGAGCATTGGCTTCCTCAATGGCGTCTCCGAGGGGCAGTCCAAACTCACCCCATGACGTCAGCTGAAGTCGGAGCCATTCGGTGATCTGTCCGTCATCGACGTCGACATGAATCACGCACTGCGCGCTGAACCGGTCCCGCAGACTCTCGATCTGGGCCAGCAGATTTCCCCCCTGCCTGCCATACAAGATCACGACCCGAGCCGCGACCATATCGCCCAGTGCCGCCAACGATTCGGCAACGACGATGTCGGCGACCTTGGCATCAGGACGCCAGACGACGTGGCGAGGCAATACCTCGTCGCTGCGAAGGCGATCGAGCGCGAACCGAGTGCCTGCGATGACGCGCAGCGGCGATTGCTCGGTCGCAGTCAATGGGAAACGGGGTCGAGTGTTCCGTGGCCAGTCCGCGAAGACGCGCTCAGGCCCCACGACCGTCGAGAGCTCAAGGGCGACCGAATTGACGGTTTCGGCATGTCCTGGCCAACTCCATACCGACCTGACCACCTTGATGCACAGCGGCCCGCGACGATTCAGCGACGCGAACGCCCGGGCAATAGAGATGGCGACCAGCGGATCCACCCACTTGTCGGCCTCCATCACGCTCGCGTCGCCGCCCCACTTGGCGAGACCACTCTTTGGCACCGCACGTTCCAGCGCGTCACGCGCGTCGCCAGGGTCGTTCCACCAGGTCCAATCATTGCTTTCGAACAGAATACCGAGCCCCGCCCGCGCGGCGGGGCCAAGGTAGGCGTCCTCTTCGCCCAGCCATTGGATGTCCTTGTCTTTCTTGTCCATTCGGAAGTGCCAGAGATCCCTCCGCCTAAATCATGCGGGGAAGGTGAAGGCCAATTGAGCCAGAGAGCCCCGGCTGTAAGGCAGTCGACCTCGCGCCGTCTGGAAAATTTTCCAGGCCGCCATGAAGGCCATGCAACGTACGCCGTTAAGCCATAGGCTGGGCACCGCGTGAGCTTCTAGTTCGCTTGGGGCAGGACGGATGCGCCTAACGTAGCCCGTTCAAAAGCTCTTGAACGGGCTACGGGGCATCATTGCGATGCTCGCTTGTCGGCGGTGAAGTAGAGATAGAGTAGCCCAACGGGAGCTACGAAAACCGCAAAAACCCAGCAGAACGCCATAGTGATGTACTTGGCAAGGAGCATCAAGAACGCGTTCATGAAGAAGGCGTTGTTACCAAGGATATAGCTGACAACACCTTCGTAGACAAAGCGTGAGTAGGGGTAGAGAAGCGAGCTCACACTTAGGAAGAGCACCATCGCGAGTGACATCCACTCACTCTTGCTATGGCTCCAGGCAAATATGAAGATCGCTGGGAAGATGAGGCCGAACAGGAAGTGGCGAATATAGCTTTGGAGCGAAAGGCCGCCAAACGACTTAACAAGTGCGGGATGCATGTGCTTACAATGATAGTTTGCTTGTACGGCGACAATTGCGCCTAAGCATGTAGTACGGCAAATCTTGCAAGGCTTTCATACCTCTTCGGTAGGGGGTAGTGAGTTCCTGCTCAAGTAATGAGCACCTCGGCACTGCTCACACCGATATTTTGATAATTGAGCGTCGGTGGACCGTACTGCACCGGACGCTCTTTGCACTTCGGCCCGATCCTGCCGCCAGCTTATCCCCAAGCGATGCTGGAGGACATCAAGCTTTTTCGCCAATGAGCAAGCGTGCCCAGGCTTCGCCGGCTCGCGCAGCGCCTAACATCGACAGTCATCGTTTTCGCACAACCGAATTCTGTACGTTCTCGTCGCGCGCTGTCGCCAAGATCCAGGCTGGCGACTGAACGATGCGTTCGGGCAAGCTACAAAATGGCTTCAAACATCGGCCGGAAGAACAATTTCCTGCAGCGATTCTTGAAGCAACTTTGTTACCGTCATCGCTCAATCGGCGTGCCGGCGGAGCAGCAGCAGGAAAAAAATCGTGCAAACTGACATGAATCGTTGGTTTGCATAATTTTGTTCCTGGATTTTGCAGCATTTTGTTCCCGACCCCAATGGGCAGTTTGCCTGGCACGCTGGAGAACGCACGCGGGCGGTAAGCGCGGCAGGCTCCGCTAGCTCGCGCAGCGCCAGCGGTCAGCGATGGGCACCGTTTTCGCACAATGAACCGCCCCGGGTTTTGAGGAGGCTCCAACTCTTGAGAGCAAGCAGAACAAGTATTCCCCCGAAGTCCGCGAGCGAGCCGTTCGCCTGGTGCTGGCACAACGTGGAGAGCATCCGTCGCTGTGGGCGGCGGTCAACGCCATCGCCCCGAAGATTGGCTGCTCGGGCCATACCTTGCTGAAATGGGTTGAGCGTGAGGAGATTGACCGTGGGCAGCGGGATGGCGTCACGACTGTCGAGCGTGAGCGCCTCAGGGAGCTAGAGCGGGAGAACAAAGAGCTGCGCCGTGCCAATGAGATCCTGAAGCTGGCCAGCGCGTTTTTCGCCCAGGCGGAGCTCGACCGCCGGCTCAAGTCCTGAAGACCTTCGTCGATGAACATCGCGATGTCTTCGGGGTCGAGCCGATCTGCAAAGTCTTGCAGATTGCCCCGTCGTGCTACCGGCGCCATGCCGCTCGGCTTCGCGATCCGTCGCGACGCAGCGCCCGGGCGATTCGTGATGAGCGGCTGAGGCCCGAGATCAAGCGGGTCTGGGAGGACAACATGCAGGTCTATGGTGCGGACAAAGTCTGGAAACAGATGAACCGGGAAGGCATGGCAGTGGCGCGCTGCACGGTCGAACGACTGATGAAGCAGCTTGGCCTGGAGGGGGTGTGCCGGGGCAAGAAGAAGCGCACCACGGTGGCCGACGACTCGGTGCCGTGCCCGCTGGATCGCGTCAAGCGCCAGTTCCACGCCACACGGCCCAACCAACTGTGGGTGAGTGATTTCACCTATGTTTCAACCTGGCAGGGCTGGCTATACGTGGCCTTCGTGATCGACGTGTTCGCCCGGTGTATTGTTGGCTGGCGCGTCAGCACTTCGATGACCACGGACTTCGTACTGGATGCCTTGGAACAGGCACTTTACGCGCGTCAGCCCGACAATGATGGGACACTTATCCACCACTCGGACAGGGGGTCGCAATACGTCAGCATTCGCTATACCGAGCGGCTCTCGGAGGCCGGTATTGAACCATCGGTCGGCAGCCGTGGCGACTCCTACGATAATGCGCTGGCTGAAACCATCAATGGCCTGTACAAGGCCGAACTGATCCACAAGCGTGGCCCCTGGAAAACCCGTGAGGCCGTGGAGCTTGCAACCCTGGAATGGGTGGCCTGGTTCAACAACCACCGCCTGATGGAACACCTCGGCTATATCCCGCCGGCCGAAGCTGAGGCAAACTACTACCGGCAACTTAGCGACACCGCTGCCGCGCCGGCATCAACTTAAACCAAACAGCCTCCTCGATACCCGGGGCGGTTCACAATCCAATTCTGTTCGTGGTCGTCTCTCAAGCGGTGGTGGCTTTGACTTTGGTGCAATTTGCGACGGTTCCCGAACTCAATTGCGTTGCGGGTAGGGCCAGATACCATTTCACACCGTAATGAAAGGCATCAGTTGCAGCGGACTAAGCAGAATTCCGGAAGCAAAGCCAAACACAAAATTTAAGAAAAACAGCTACTCACCCTCCAGAGTCCAGTCGTAAATTGCATTGGGATGAAGACTACCCCGCCAGCAGCGTCCGGGAAGCAGTCCTGCAGCACGCCGGTCATCCCTCGACGCGGCCCGCGGTCGGGCTGTAGTTGGCGCACAGGATGTCGATGGTCAGCGCGTAGACGGCTCGCCCGAACCGGGTACAGCTACTTCCTGTCGGGGCCTCACGCTGGTGCACCCAGAAGATGCGGGCCATGTCCGAATCGCATCGCCTCGGTGGATCACAAAGGCAATAGCATGGAACCTACCCCCGACATTACTATCTAGGTGCAGTCGGGCATGAGCGCGGCGCTGCTCCTGTACCATACCAAGACTATATCACTTGAAACTCTGAGAAAGTGCATAAAGAGGAACTCAAAGACTGGCTGGCCCGCGGCCGTGTCGGGGCGATTGCCATCGACACGAACGTGTTCGATGAGGAAGGGCAAAACATCCATGATGGCAACCTCCCGTTGCTTCGGCAAGTCGAGCAGGCCGGCAAGCGGCTGTTGGTTCCGGACGTTATTGCTCGGGAAATGGAAAGTCATCTGCGGGAAAAGTTTGGCCAGGAGAAAGCCTTCGACTCGAAGGTCCTGAAGCATCTAAAGAAATTTGCCGCCGACGAGGTGGTCAGCGCTGTCGCGCGCGCCATCCACGAGCATGATCGGGATGCGAAGAAGGCGCTCGACGCCTTCTTCGCGAATGTGACGGCGACAGTGATTCAAGCTTCCGACTACACGTCGCTTGAGTCGGTGATGGATCGATACTTCGCTTCGGAGCCGCCATTTGAGCCAGGCGGAAAAAAGAAAGCTGAGTTTCCGGACGCAATCGCTCTGCTCAGCCTCGAAGGATGGGCGAATAAGAACGATACGAAAGTGCTTTGCGTTACGAAGGACGGCGACTGGGAGCGCTACAGCAATCAGTCTGATCGCCTACTCATCACACCTGAACTCGAAGATGTTCTCGCAGCTTTGGTCCTTGTACGGGGCGAAAAGTTGCCCGATCGTGTCCGCGCTGCCGCCGCCATCTGGCTTGAGTCGGAAGCCGCCAAAGAGAAAATTGAAGCCAGCATCCAGTTCCACCTTGATGACCACTCTCCCTTCGTCGATGCCGACTCATATTGCGGTTTTAACGACGAGGTCGTCGAACTCTATCCAAAGCGCGGCTCGCTTGCGATTGATGCGGCAAATGTGGCAGTGCTCTCCGCCGACCATAGCGACGCAGTCATTTCGGTATCTGTCGACTTCGTCGCAAAGGGGAGATTTTCCTTCGACTTCTTTGTTCCCGACTCAATCGACAAGGATGACGTACCGGTTGGCCACGCCTATGCGACGAGTGAAACCGAGGTGAGAGCCGATCTTTCGATCGGGCTCTATCTCGAGGATTTCGCGGCAGACGAAACCCAGGTGCTGTCGGCGGACGACGTTACGGAGATCACTGTCAAGATGTCGGGCCTTCACTTCGACGTTGGGACGATCGGTCCGGACTATTCGAACGATGCACCGGACTAGAGTGCCTTGGGTCGGACGCTCAGTAAGACGCATCCGAACCGCAGAGAACGGTCGGCCCGGGGCGCTCGCAGTTCCGCAGCTCCATCCTGCCAAGATTGGTCAGAAAGAGGTGCTCGGCGCCTTCCCCTCCGATATGTCGGTTCGCGGCAGAGGGGCGGTCATTACTGAACCAGCCCGTGGACGGCTGCATCGAGTCGCGAACCGCCACCCAAGCTCCGTAGATCGCCAGGATCGAGGCAGACAGCGGACCAATTTATGTTTTAGTATCTCTGGCGAGGTCGAGTATGAAACGAAGGCGCAAGGACGCACTCCATCGGGTACTGGCGCACGATCGCTTAAGGCTGAAAGTGGCGCGGCGCGATCGGAAAATTTGACAAGGAACAATGCGGAGATTTCCGCTATTCGCCCGCCAGCTGTCAACAGGTGAACGTGTACGACTTGGAGCAGATCCGCGGGCTGCACCCCCGCAGTGCGCAGAGACGTTGATTAGTATTCTAGAAAGGTTCTACGCCTCGATTCTGTTACCGTAGACCCTTCAGACTTTATTGGAGAATAAGATTGAGCAACCCGTCCTTTGCAAAGCGCATCGCCGAGATGAACGCGATGTACAAGCTGCCGGCGCAGCCGAGGCCGG
>NZ_JBYTAH010000005.1:0-13531 GCF_058787975.1 Cupriavidus sp. FW305-26 | reverse complement strand
CCCCCCCGACGCCGGCTCTGCCGGCGGACCCAGCCGATCGGCTGCGCAAGTTCAAGACAACCCTCCTGGATGAGGTAAACGAGATCGACGAGATCATCGCGGCCTGTGAAAGTAAGGCTGAGCCCATCGATGTGCTGGTCGCGGTCGCTGACCTGCTGGGTGACGTGATTGTCTACTGCCGATCAGAAGCGCTGAAGTACGGAATCCCACTCGAGGATGTCTTGAGCGTGATCATGGATAGCAATGAGAGCAAGCTGGGGGCTGACGGCAAGCCCATCTACGACAGCAATGGGAAGTTCCTGAAGGGGCCGAACTATTGGAAGCCGGAGTCGAAAATCAAGGAACTGCTTCAAGCGGCGATTGGCAGCGCCAAGACCTGACGCGTCAACCGGCCGTAGCGGTTGGGGCCGCGTCGTCGCCGCGGTCCACCGTCACTGTGAAGCGGTGCCAGAGATCCACTCCCGTCGACCGCTTTTGCTTGCGGCGCGGATGATCGAAGAGCAAACCAACTTGCTCAGGATAGACACTCGCAAAAATCGCTGACGCAATGCCGCAGGGCTTAGGGCCGATCGGCGCGACAAACATCCGTCTGTCGGTGCCGAGAGCGTCGCGTGTTCGCTCAAGGCACTCGAACGCCGCTTCCGGGTCGTTGGCCGAGCAGTAGTCGAGTTGCAGCTTGTGCTGCTCCAACGCCGGCAGGTGCGGGATGATAGCGTCGAGCTCCCACCCGGGATGGTAGGCGGGTATACCGAAAACCAGCTTGACGTCCTTCGAGGTGATCATCTGGTACTCTTCGAGTGCTCGGTCAAGTCTTTCAGGCTCGAAGCCCAGGAAGAAGACACCAGCTTCGACTTCCTCGCTGGACAGATCGACAATCGCGTTGGGGATGGCAACATAGCCGCGCGTCGGTTCGGACAGGGCGAACTGGTCGGCGCCTTTGCTAACCCGCGTGTATTCCCCCGGTTCGACGTAGATGATATTCACTGTCGTCGCGCCACTGGCCAGCAACGCGTTGGCGGCGCAGAACAGCTCCGCGAAGCCGAGCGTAGTGGCTTCCAGAAACACTTTGCGCCAGTCGTATCCACTGAGCAACTCAACTGCCAGGTCACTCGGTTTCGTTTCGCCGCCGACTGTAAGGGACATGTCTTCGACACCAAAACTGAGCATCACGCGGGCGTCCTTCGGCGCGCACCCGCATGCCGACTCACCGCGCTCATCAAGCTCCTCGCCGTGCAACAGGACGATGTCGTCTGGAAGACTGAGGTCGGCGGCGCTGCTTCCAGAGACTGAAAAGAACCGGACCCTCATGACAACAGCAGGCCGAGCTGAAGCGCATCGGTATCCGACAGCTGGCGCGCAAGCCCGCGCGCGAGATCGCGGTACTCATTCTCGTTGCCCATGATAAGCATGTGAAACTGCTCCACTGATATTTCTAGCTTGCGCTTTCGTCTGTAGCTGATCTGAAAGTATGGCGCGTAGATTGGATTCAGCTGATAGTCCACGATATCCTGGCCAACCCCCGATTTGGATTTGGTTTCCAATTGCTCGACCAAAACCCCGTGCCGTAGCGCCTCCGCGATGAATGCTAGCTCGTCACCCTGCAAAGG
Source organism: Cupriavidus sp. FW305-26 (assembly GCF_058787975.1). Classification (NCBI taxonomy): domain Bacteria; kingdom Pseudomonadati; phylum Pseudomonadota; class Betaproteobacteria; order Burkholderiales; family Burkholderiaceae; genus Cupriavidus; species Cupriavidus sp. FW305-26. The sequence goes on along the minus strand of NZ_JBYTAH010000005.1, from coordinate 11,924 downwards.
ACGGCCGCCAGAGTTGATTGTGAACTGATTTTGCTCAGGCTCGCTCATCGCAGGGCTGGCTTGCAGTGCTCTGAAAATGCTTCCTAACCTGAGCACAAACACTCGTAACTGCTCGCCGAAACGCCCGAAGGTACGGATTTCCTTGATCAGCTGTTCGGAGGCGTCATAGGCCGCCCGGCATTGAATATCAACTGCATAGGGTGGTTCAATCTGATCGCGCAGCTCTGCGACCTCGAGAGTTTTGTAGCAAAGGATTAGAAAATTCCGAAGGTTGTTGTTCGACATCGTGCAAAGCGTGTCGAAGCCACTGTACAGCGGACATTCGCGGGCGAATGGCCGATACAGCTCCAAAATCGCCCCGAAGAGATTGTTGTGTATCCATGTGGACTCGAAGGAGCCTTTGCGGTTCTTGGAGAATTTCTTGAGCTCCGCCAGAACATTGTCTGGAAGCAGCGTTTCCCGGTTTAACAACGCGGGGAGCGTCACCAACGCTTCCGCAGGCGCACCTTCAAACAGGAAGTCCTCAACAGCCAAATTGCTCCTGCGATCCTTGAGTGCCTTGCTTATCCGGCGATAAAGGCTTTCCTTCAGCGTCTGAACTTGAAGCGCGTTCGCTGCAATTTGCTTGTCAGTGACGTCGGGAAATCGCGTGCGCATGTCCGCGACGACCTCCCTTTGGTACTGGGGCTTCTGGCGCTCGGCTAGACGTGCATGGGAACAAACAACGTCGAGCAACTCACTATCAAATCGCCCAGCCGCAATGTCCAGGTTGCCGAGGAAAACCTCGGCAAAGAATGGCATGGCAGCTCCGCTAAGCTCCAGATAGTAGTCGAGGTCAACCAACCGGTAGTCGTGGGTGGCGTTAATCGACTCGGGGCCGGACGTATCGTTGTTGGAGGGATGTTCCTTTGACGTGAAGTTGATGATCAGCGGTCGCTGGCTGTGTTTTAGGAACGAGTTCAGGACATGCCGCTGATATGGCACGAGGTTTTCGATTTCATCTACGTAAACAAAGACAGAAAGCGTTGCCAACGAAGCTTTTGCGCGGAGGTCACCCACCAACGACAAAATGAAGTCTCGCCCGGGTGGCAGGACGGGACAGTCCATCGCTTTCACATTGGAAACCCACGTCGTGAACTTGCGTCTTATCGACTCTAGGTATTGGACCAACTGCCGAACGCCTGTTGGCGCATCGTCCAAGTAGTCGGCGGCGCTAGGAAGCGTGAGAGCCGCGAGGTCGTCCGAATTAAAATTCGGAAAAGAACTGTTGGCAATGGCTTCGACCGCACGGAGCAACTCGGTGGCGATGACGAGCCCGAAGTAGCTTTCAAAGACGACGCTCCACTCGGTGTCCTCTATGCCTCGATGCTTGAGCGAGCTGCAGAACTGGGTGTCGACACGCCAGTAGATCCCGATATGGTCGATAGCGTCTGCAGGAATGTCCTTCCTGCGTTTCGAGAACGCCGTGTGGTAATCGAAATATTTCAGCAGCATGGTCTTGCCACAACCACGCTTGCCAGTGATGTAGGCCGACTTGGTGGCCGTCGTCAGTGCCAATCGGTCGAAATAGGGTGGAATAAAGAATTCACCCCATACATCGGCGTCATGTTCCTCGGCGCGCGTGCGCGCTAGCATGGAGGCGTTAATTTGCATGGTCAAGCTCACCGTTCAACCAGCGGCTTCCAACTCGGGGAGACGTCCCAAAGTAGCTGAATCGAATCATCCGGCACTCCGTGCTCAAACGCGACCAGTGCCCCGATATTGCCATAGCCGTTGCCGCCATTTCCGTTCGCAAAAGGTTGATTGCGCTTGTGCACGTCATCATAGACTTCCAGCGGGGATTTCTCATAGCTCCATTGCCCGGTCTCAATCCACTTTTGAGACAGAGATTGAAAGCACATGTCTGCGGTCAGGAGCTCGCCATAAATTAGCGGCACGTTCGGGAACTCCTTCTTTAGATGCTCGCAAGCCGTCTTGTGAGCCATCGCAACAGCGATCGCGACGCGCCCATGAGAAAAATCGATATCCCATCCCCGCAGGAAGTTCGCAAGCTGGACGCCTGTATATGTTCCGTCGTCTACGACGATGAATCGTTCATCTGGCGGCAAGACTTTGACGTCAGAGGGATACTGCTTGTCTATACCATACCGCTGGTTAATCAACCTGGCGATCAGGTCACCGCTCTTTCCGGGCTGGGTTGGCAAGCCGAAAGTCGGAAGCGACGGCGGACCGCAGTAGAAGGTCAGACCAGCGTGGCGTTTAAGCGCATCATTCCACGCAACGTTCTCCCGCAGGCCTAGCTGATCGACAAAGTGGATGGTCGCCTGTTTCAGGGCCTGCCGCATGGAAGACTGCAACTGCTCGTTAGTACGAAAAATCAGGTTTCGTAGGATCAGCCAGGCTAGTGTCTTTTCTTCCGGCGCTTGAAATTGTTTGACCCACTGCTTGATGCGCTCAACGCTAAGGGGGGACCGCACGCCTGTGCGACTAAGCCAGTGAACCGCCCGCTCGACGGAAAGCTGGTCGAAGCTACCGATTTGAGGAATCTGCGACATCGTGAGTCAGGTTAGAACTGAATCTCGAACAAGTTGGTCTTCGACATAAACCTTGCAGCCACACCATGCGCGGAAGAAGCCAGGGCATGCCTACCCAGATCGCTGTCGAAGAACCGATACAGGCGCTCGCGATGTTCATCCATCGCACGCAACGCAAAGATGCAATCGCTAATAACGCATGGTCCGTGAACTACCAAGGCTAGTCGGTCTTCAAGGGATCGGCCCACGCGAGCAAGCAAAATGTCGCCCGGCAGCGCCAGCCGGGCCTCTTCCAACATTTGCTGAGCTTTGCGTTCGCTAAGCGCAAAGCGCTTAGGCACGACCCTCACGGCGTGCTCGCCTAGCGGTTCTGAAAAGTCGCCGAGGTGGAACACCGGAGCCGGGAACGCTGAAATTGACGATGAACAGACTGTCCCTCGCACGACGTCCGTCAATGCTTGGCGTACGGACATCCGCATCGGCCCTTCGCCACTTCGCTGAGGTGACACGACTCGCGCATGAAAGGTGAAATCGAGCCGTTTGACAGCCGCTTCCTGCAGGATCTCGATCGGCACGCTGAGTTGCCCGTCGGAATCCATCTGCCTAAGCGTCACTTGATTCGTCTCGCCGGCGCTCTTAGACAGCACGGCGAGGTAGGTTTGAGCCTCAGTGCCCTTGAACACTCCACGCGGTAGCTGAACCACCTGCTCAATCAAATGTTGTCGAAGCAGGGTCTTTCGCACTCCGGAGAATCGTTCGGCGGTGATAAGGCCGTCAGGAAGGATCAGCCCAAGCTTTCCGTTTTTGCGCAATAGGCGCAAGTTCTGAGCAAGGAAGAGAAGGTCTGCGCCGGCGTCGTGCAGCGAGGCAAGCGTGCCTGACAATCCGGCATCCTCTAGAATTTTGCCAAAATCAGATCGCCACTTGGGCCGAATGTACGGCGGGTTGCAGACTGCCACGTCCACCGTGCCGGGAGCCAAGCCAATCTTGTCGGATAGCGCAGCGTCGAGCACGTCGTGGACATAATGACTGTGTCGGCGGCCGGTCCCGACCATGTCGGCATCCAGGGCCTTCGGAGCGCGGCTGTCGACGTCGACTGTCACCAACTGGGCTTTGTGCCAGCGAGTCGCGGCAGCGGTGCACAAGGAGCCAGAGCCAGAGCCCAACTCAAGAACTAGCTTCGGCTTGGCTACCTCGATCCTATCAACCAATGATTGGCTGACAATGGGCGTGGTGTAGTACCGCCCCCAAGGGTCGGATGTATGACCTGCTCGAGCCAGAACTTGACCCATACCACTTGTTGACGTAGCCATCTCCCTCGTCTGTCACAGCACTGTTATTCTGTGGAGTCGCTACAATTCCAGTGCGGCATGTCCGTAGCAAGACGTGCTAGTGTATCCTAGTTAATGCTCACGATCGGCGACCTCGCGCGCGTTGAACGTTGGAACTGCATTCACGCGTCCAGATTGTGACAACTTCTGCAGAACATTAATCGTGCATTGAAGCGAGCTTCGCTAAACCGCCCGGGCCATGGCACCCCATTGAGGGGCGCCCGGGATTCGAAAGGAGTCCGCCAATCCTCGGCAACCTGAAATCTTCAGCACCCCGGTACCCCGCTCTGTGCGAACGCCTTATCCGACCCGGAAAAACTCCACGCTCTGCCCCGCATTGACCGCCCGCTTGAGCCACGACGGCATCTCGCCCTGCCCGTCCCAGGGCAGCCCTTCCGCGTTGCGATAGCAGACCACCGGCGGTGAGGGTGGCAGCGGGGGCGGATCAAAGCACCCCGCCGCCTCCAGTTCCTCCAGTGTCAACCCATAGTCGGCCATCTGCGCCTGGATTCAGCGGATCGAGTCCGCCCGCTCAGCTTTTGCTGCCATCGTTGCCGTCATCCGAGTGGCCGGGCAGCGTCCCTGCGAAGGTATCGAATCGACATCGGCCGCGCGCCAGCGTCAGGTGATGTCCGCCGACGGAATTCCCTGCGGCCAGGCGCGCAGGGCTGATGCCCGTGTAATCAGCTCCAGGGCGCCGGGCGGGGAGGCCGAAGTCACCGCCATGAACTACGGCTTCATCGCTGGCAGACTTCCGACAATCTGGGCACCAGCAACGCCGCACTCATTCAACCGCCGGCCAACCGTTGCTGGATCGGTGAAGAGCGGCCCATCGAAGGTAAGGCTTAGCACAACCTGCCGCAGACGATCGATGATGCTCATCAGCACCGCTTCGCTCAGCAGGCGAGGACCGAAGCCAATGTCCTCTGCCCGGTCGGCTGCCGTGACATTGGTCGCAAACACCGGTACTGGCTTGGGTGTACCTGGGGCCAGCGAATCATCACACCACTGCATGCTGAGGACGAGTTGCGCTGCCTCTGTCTTGAAGATGGGCGCAGTCTTCTCGCTTTTCGCTTCAATGCAGAGCCCGCAGTCATCGAACAGCCAGAGAACATCCGGTCCCCGACCGGTCTCCTTCTCCGGGCGATTGGAGGTCGCGCCGAGCAGTTCGCCTAGTTCATGCAGACCACGCTCGACGACCTCTGCCGAATTGCCGTACGAAAGCTTCGCACGGACCTCGTCCAATCGCGCCACAGCTGCATTGGCAGAGGCAAAGCTGCTGAACGCCTGGCACACGGCAATTGCCTGATTGGTCAGCCGCGCGAACTTGCGATCTGCGACCTGCTCCGGTCGCGGAAACTTGGTGTTCGCTGCGAAGACGGCCTTGTACGTCTCCGCCGCTTGGGCGGGACTGAACTGATTGAGATACGTCGCAACCCAATAGAGGATCTCGGCCTTCTGGATAGGATGCAATTGGGACGCGTTCGCCGCCTCCCGCAAGCGGGTGACCGCCCCCTGGAAGTTCTTGGCTTTGGCCAGCATCCACGCTTCCCGCATCGCCACCGCAGCCGCTTCGAATGGAGTCAGTGCAGCTGGTCTGGGCTGCCTTGCCTGAACTTTGACGCGCACACGGTGCGCTTCCTTCCAGCCCTCATTGCGGCCCAGCAGGGCCTGCCCCATCTCCGCGATCACGGCGGAAATAGGCCTGCCCTTTCCCGCGTTCTGTGCAAGTTCTCGACCGAGATCCAGTTGCAGACGCGTCCGCGCTTCAAGAAGCGCGACGACGTTCTTGCGGCCGATGAATGCCGCGATGTCGGGGCCAACCAACAGGACCGCCGCATAGTCCGCGCTCGACCGGACTGCGCGCCCCAGTGCCTGCTCGAACTTGTTGACAGTTCTGACTTCGTACTCGGGACTGTCCTTCTGACGGAAAGCATCGGCTTGGTCGGTGATGCGCTCACCGCTCGGGATACCGTCGATCACCAGAATGCGGCAAGCGTCGTCGGGCAAGTCGACGCCATCAAAGCGCTGCGCAAAAACGACATAGTTGCCGATCGTGGTGCGAAGCCGCTCCAGTGCGCCGGCGAACTCGGTGTCCTGAGACAACGTGGCACCAGCATCGGTCCAGGTCTTCGCTTGTGCCGCCGAGGTTGTCAGCACGACGACGTTGGTCTGCTTGGAAAGTTGGGCGCAGACGGCGGCGATCTCCTCCTTCTTGCATTCTGCACTGATGAGGGATGTCGGCAGGATCATGCGCTCACCGGCCCCCTCATCTTCAGCCGGCTCGACAATGCGCCCGTACGCCGCTGGGTCGCAACCCAGCACGGCAATCAGCCCCGAGATATCCTTGATACTGGCCGACATGAACAGCCGGTGCTTGGCTCCGGCATAGGCGGACACCTCCTCAACCGGCGGGACCTGCAGCACAATTTCGGCGGACACGCCCGAAATGCAGCAGCGCGCCAGTTCGAGATAGCGCGCGATGTTTGGCCAGGTGAACCGCAGCGACTTTTCCGTCTTGTGAGGATCCAGTATCTGTGCCACCTGACCGCACACCTGTGCCCAGATCCAGTACGGCACTTCATACAGGGAAGCGACATCATTCTTCATGATGCCGGCCCACGTCGCAGCATCGGTTGGTTCGCACAAGGGCCTAAGCAAAGTCCGGAGCTGATCGAGACACTCTGCCGGCACTTGGACGGTATAGTACTTTCGCACACGTTCGGTGCCAGCATGCACGTCATCGAGCACGATGGCCGAGGGCCGGATCGCCTGGCTCTCGAAGACTGAGCCGCTTGTGAACAGCTTGTCGTACGTGCAAGCAAGAATGGCATCACCGCTCATGGCCGCGTAGGGAAGGCCGGTGCCAAAGGTGGAGACACTCACGCCAATTGCCTGCCCAGTGGCGACAACTTGTTCGACAAGCTGCCTTGTCGGGCACAGATAGACGACGGGCTCCCCCTTGTACTTGCGGCGCATCATCTCCGCATAGATCAGGCCGAGGATGGTCTTACCCGAGCCCGTGCTGAGCTTCATGATCACGTCGCGCTGTACGAGCTGCAGATCCAACGCAGCGAGCGCTGCAAGCTGCGCCGGGCGCAAGCCCGTATGGGTAGCCCTTCTATCCAGTTGCTTGAACAATTCGGCAAGCGTCGCCGGCACTTCAGCCGCCGTCGTCTTCGCCAACGATCCGAAATCAAACATCCACTGACTCCTTTATCCGATTCCTATTCCAGCCAAGCCGCCATTCGTGTGGGCCGTTCTGCATAGCATGAGCCGAGCAATGGACCCGTCCCGGCATCACCATAGCTGTCGTAGCCATGCCGCACCCCGCAACCGCTGCACATGGGAGAGCCGACTCATCGGTCCACCGTAAATCCCCCCTCGAAGGGCTCCGCGTAGCTGCTGTCCCTCCGGAGCGCGTTGAACTCGGGCATTTCAGAGAAGCGCACGACCTGCACATCGACCTGGCGGCGCCATTGCCCCAGTGAGCCGGATTGCACAGCCAGCGCAAGATGGCCCTTATGCTTACGCGACGGATAGCGAAAACCGATCGGTGCGCCGCCGTCGGCAAAGCTCGCCAGGACGTCGAACATCCGCAGGCCGAACCACTGACACCAGTCGTATTCGCCCTCGTGGATGCGATCATAAATGCCCAGCTTGCTGAGAACGGTGCCGTCAAGATCGAGGATGGGGATATCCGCTTGCACGGTGAAGGTCGCGATCAGGCCCGTCTCCGCAATGGCTCGGGGGATATAGAACGTGCCCGGCTGCGTGATGTCGTTCGTGCAGAAGCCGGATTCCCACAGTGCAGTCGTGAGATCCTGGGCGGCATACATCCAGTAGATCGGGTAACGCCCTCCCTCACCGGCCAATGCGGCGGGCGGTCCGAATCGGTAGGTGCGCTCCACGTGTGGCGGGATGACCGCGGCCGGATGCCGGACGGCGCGGACAATCCGGGTGCCGGCCGGCACGAAGACCACCGCGCCGTCCAGCGCCCGACGCAAATGGTCAAGGGTAGGAAGAGTAGCGGCAATCGAAGCCGGTACGACAAATTCTCTTGGTATCAACATCAACTGATCAGATCCGAACTGCGCGAGGACAGCGCGGCCAGCTGCGTGATCACCCTGCCCTGCCGCTCGCTTGCGGCTTGAGCAAGGTGGCCACGCTGCGCAGCAGTTAGCGCCGCTCGCGATTCGAACGCCCTGCCCGCCAGCAACTCGGCCGGCGTCAGGTCGTCGAAGGCGTCAACCGGCGTCACCCAGAACGCATGGATTTCGCTGCTCGGCAGGTTTTTCATCTGGCGCAGGACCGGAGTCAGCAACTCGGGCACCGGCGGCGCGAATTGCCAGGCCGGGAATGCGCGGCCAATCGCCTTGCCGCGGGGGGTGACACAATAAAAGCGTGCATCCTCCACCGCGCGATACAGCGTCGCCTGCGACATGGCCACCAGACCTTGCGCAATGACCTCCGAGGGCTTCAGATATGACACGGCGAGGCGGTCTTCGACTGCCGCCGCCGAGGCGGGGCTGGAGAGCGTTGCCGTCAGGCACTGGCGCACAATGGCCATTACGCGGGCACGCTCGCCAGCGTCGATGGTCTGCTCCAGTTGCTCGTCAATGTCGTGGACCAATTTCTCGACCAGTTGGGGGCCGGGTGCGACGGCAGCCGGCGCGTGAAAACGCGGTGTCATATCAAACTCCTTCAAATGACCGCAACCGGCGGGGCAAAGGCCGGGTGAATCGTCGCCTCCCGGTCGGCGTGGTGGCACGACACTACATGACCAGCGAGGAAGGACCGGACCTGAGCGGCCAAAGCAGAAAGGCGGTGCGTCCGCCGGGATTCCGCAATCGAGGCGCGAAGAGCGCTGCGCACAAGACGGCGAACGACTGCCGTCAATCTGGCCGGAACGTGTCCTCCCAGCAGGTCTAGATACAGGAGTGCGCGCGTCTCCCTGGTGTCATACCCGAATTCGACGACATCCCTCAGAAGTCGCCAGTAACGGTGGGCCACTGCGAGGCGGATGTTCGCGACCGGCGCGTCGGACGGCAGGCACCGTACTTCGGGACCCTCGCCCAGCTGGCCCACCAGGATGACGCGATTGACCTTAGGCTTCGCCGGCGTCTCCAGACCCGGATCCGCTTCCCCGCGCACCTCGGCGGCGATCTCGATCGTCCGCGGGCCGAGCAGCTTCCGATAAAGCGCACTGAGCGCGGCGACATCGGCCTCGTAGACGGGCTCGCGGTCGTCTGCTTTGTTCACCCCCGCTTCCCGAAGCCTCTCGAGAAGCGTGTCCGGCTCGATACGCATGCGGGCGGCCAGATCGGCCACACTAGAATAGGAACTCATGTCAGAGGCAGACGAACTGTGGATGATTCCCAGAGGCTACTCAATTTTCTCAACATTCGCAAGATTCTCACTGAGAAAATTTAGCAAACGTCATTTAGCGAAAGAGCTGCGCCGAACAATGAGTTCTATCATTCACAATCCGTCGCCGGCTCAAGGTTGACGCCGCTGACCATGGCCCGCAGCCGACTTTCCAGCATCAAGCGCAGACACGTTCGTGCCCCCTTGTCTTCCTCGACGCCCATCTCGAGCAACGTTCCCGCTCTGCGGCTAAGCAGTGGAGGTCGGGCCCGGCAAGTTCTACCCCGCGGGGTCTCCTGCGCCGTTGATCGAGGGGGCGATCCAAGGCGATGAGTTGCCGACCTATGGCAGAACCTGGCGCACCCGGCTACATGCCATGAGGTTTCCGGAATACAAGGGCGGCCTGAATTCACTACCGCCGAATCGGTGGCCAAGCCCACCCGAGAGTCGCCCCCGCCCTTATGCGCTGAAGAGCATAAGGGCGCATCTTGGCCGCAGGCCTTGAACGTTCGGCGTACCCTACCGGCAGGTTCCTCGCACCGATGCATTCACTGCCGTTCTCATCGTCCTCCGTGGCACTCGATCCACGGACCAGCGGTCGGAGTTTCCGTCTTCCGACGCCGACAAAGGAGGCCGACGTGCTGAGTCCGCACGAAATCGCCGCGCTACTGCTGATTGGCGATGCGCAGGGGATTGATGACCTCGAGCCAGATCAATTAGATGGCCAAAAACTGGTCACGATCGAGCGCGGACATGCCCGCGGCCATGCTTACCCTCGTCTGACGCGTCAAGGACAGTCCATGCTCGAGGCCGTGCGAAGCAGTCGGTAAGACTATCCCTGGGCCGAGGGCGGCGCAATTTCGTCGCGCCTTGCCCGGCTGGTTCCGGACTGCGGGCAACCGGTTCGGCACAACAACCGCTAGCCACCTTGGCATGGTCAGCGGACGATATCGTGCCTTATCTCTGTGCCCGGGCAACGCCAGCCTCACGTTCTTCCTGGCCCAGCACTGCAACTAACCGTCGCCAACCAGGAATGGCTGAAGCGGCAACGGCTGTAGCCGGTTCCGGTCGCTCGAGCAGCGACCCGGTCGGGCATCCGAAGGTCCGCTCGCTCAGTTGCGGAGCGTTCCGACCATCATTTTGGTGTCCTTAGTATTCGGACAGATAACCGGTACCGTACTTTCGCTCAAACTCGCTCATGTATTTTTTCCATAGACCAAGACGCTTCATTTCTTGGATACACTCCTCTCGATTTGACATCGTCGCTCGATAGCGGTCCGTTAGGGCGAAATTCAATACTGCCTCAGGAGTTTTGTAAGCATCAGATCGCACGATAGTCTCACTGAACATTGTGTGATGTGCTACCGACCGCAGGAACCCATCAAACCCAAGCGTACCTAGAAGTTTTTTGTTTGCATCCAGCGCGATCTTTCGAAGCAAATGAGAGCAGAGAATCGCTTGGGTAGGTTCGATAAAAACATCCTCGTTGATCACGTACTTTCGAAGACCGTTGGATGCCTTGTCCAAGAGGTTACTCACCAGCTTATGTACGTCTGCATCAGAAGAATGTTTGACAAGTGCGCGCGACGCACGCCCGTTTCGATGAGCGATGCAGTTTCGACAAAGTCGAAAGTACCTTACCACCTTTAAGATCGGATCGATCGACCTTCCGTCCCATCCGTTTTTGGCATAGAAAGCGCGCAGTCGTTCTTCCGAGTCGTCATCATCATCATTTTCTTCGCCGTCGTTAATATTTGTTTCCTCTATAATTGTCGGTGTCGCTTTATTCATTCCGATATGCCTGGATGACTCTGTGGCCGAATAAAATCGATGCAACTCCGCTTTCGTCCCGATGAGGAAGTCATCAAATGCTGAGAAGACAGAGATTAGGGCAAAGGCTGAGATGGAAGCGTGAGTTCTTCGCTGAATGTCTATTGACATATCTCTGACAGGCGGGGTATTCCAAGACGGATGCGCAAGCTTTATAAGATCGTGCAACTTGTCTGAATCCTGCGGCTCAGCCGAATGACGAACTAACAACAATGCGGAGGAGAGGGCTACCTTCAGGTAAATATTCAGATCTTCATGAAAATAATGGAAACCGCGATATGGGTCGAGTTGAGCATTCGATATATCAATCATTAGAGTTTTTCTGGTTGTTCGGCCGCCTGCAATATAGCCCTTGGCGGTGGCCCGATGGTAGGGGTCATCGTACTTTCCGTGCATTTCCTGACGACGACCTGCAGAAAGTGTCAATCTATCAATGACTTACAAATGCCACGTGGTGATCCAAGGCGCAGAGAGACCGTGCAAGAGGTGGCTCAGCGGTCCGCTACCGCCATTTTTTACAAAAAGTACGATGACCCAGCTAACGCGCTTTTGGACATCATCAGTGCGATTCGCTCCACGCGCGGCCCAGGACATCGCCGCTTGGTCTGCTGGCCCTCCTCAAGGTCTTCCAGAGGGACACCCGGGATTCCCAAATCCGCCATATCCTCTGTAAACCTATGATTGGAAAGGAAAATATATCCCTCGCAGCAGCCGAGCTTCGTTTATCCGGCCCGAAAAAACTCCACGCTCTGCCCTGCATTGACCGCGCGCTTCAGCCAGGACGGCATCTCGCCCTGCCCATCCCAGGTCAGTCCCTCGGCATTGCGGTAGCAGACCACGGGCGGCGGAGGCGGTGGGGGCG